>DASTGV010000479.1:0-2910 GCA_035718765.1 Nocardioidaceae bacterium | reverse complement strand
AGGCCGACGTGGCGTTCATCCTGACCACCAACCGGGCGGACCTGCTCGAGTCGGCGTTGAGCCAACGCCCGGGCCGGGTCGACCTGGCCGTGGAGATCCCACTGCCCGACGAGGCCGCTCGCCGTGCACTGCTGGGCTTGTACACCCGCGACCTGCGGGTGACCCCAGATGCCCTGGACGACGCCGCCCAGCGGTGCGGCGGGGTGACCGCCTCGTTCTTCAAGGAACTGGCCCGGCGCACGGTGCTATCCGCCGCCGAGGCTAATCGCCCCGTCGAGGACTCGGTCCTCACCGCCGCCGTGACCGAGATGCTCAGCGACAGCGAGCAGCTCACCCGCGCGCTGCTCGGCGGCGCGCCCGGAGGGGACGGGGACCAGGCACTGCCCGATGCTGAGCACCGGCACCTGAGGCCAAGCCCGGGCCGCGCGCCCACGTAGCCGTGGATGACCGCGCTGGGCGATGTTGCGACGGCAGGTCGCGGGCGTGGGCGCACGGGTCACCTCGCGGCGAAGGGACAGCGGAGCTCATGGAGCACGGCGCCGACGCACGTCTCCAGTGCGGGTGACACGCGAAACTCGGTCGCCGCCTCGCGGCGGCATCTGCCCCACATCGCCGCCATAGACGCAGCCCGATGGGCTCGTCTGGAGCCGCGATCGACCTCTTGTCGGCGGCGGTTGAAGACTGGACGGTGACGGCGCTCGGAAAGTGAACACTCTCTCGACGATTGGAGTGTGATCACTTTGGAGGACTGGGCGTTGATCAGGATGCTGGCGGCCGAGCAGGTGCCGAAGGCGGTGATCGCCAGGCGGTTGGGGATCTCGAGGACGACGGTGGTCAAGGCCGTCGCGTCGGATGGTCCGCCGAGGTATCAGCGACGTCCGGGGCCGACGTCGTTCACGCCGTTCGAGGCGCGGGTGCGTCAGCTGCTGGAGGAGACACCGGAGATGCCGGCGACGGTGCTGGCGGAGCGGGTCGGGTGGACCGGCTCGATCCGGTGGTTCCGGGACAACGTGAACCGGGTGCGGGCCGAGCATCGCCGGATCGACCCGGCGGACCGGTTGTCCTGGGCGGCCGGCGACGCTGCCCAGTGCGATCTGTGGTTCCCGCCGCGCAAGATCCTGCTCGAGGACGGGTCGCGGGCGCTGCTGCCGGTGCTGGTGATGACGTGTGCGTACTCCCGGTTCATGCTCGCCCGGATGATCCCGACGCGAAAGACCGAGGATCTGCTGCTCGCCTCGTGGGAGCTGTTGACCCAGCTGGGTAGGGTTCCTCGCCGACTGATCTGGGACAACGAGTCCGGGATCGGCCGGCGGAAGCTGACCGAGCCGGCCGCGGTGTTCGCCGGGACGCTGGCCACCAAGGTGGTGCTGCTGGCGCCGCGGGACCCGGAGTCCAAGGGAGTGGTCGAGCGACGCAACGGCTGGTACGAGACCTCGTTCATGCCAGGGCGGCACTTCGACTCCCCGGCGGACTTCAACGACCAGTTCACCGACTGGCTGACCATCGCGAACACGCGGGTGGTGCGCACGACCAAGGCCCGCCCGGTCGAGGCGCTCGAGGCCGACAAGGCGGCGATGCTGCCGCTGCCGCCGGCGGTGCTGCACTTGGGCTGGCGCAACCACATCCGCCTCGGCCGGGACTACTACGTGCGCGTCGACACCAACGACTACTCCGTGGACCCGTCCGCGATCGGGGCCCGGGTCGAGGTCTCCGCCGACCTGGACACCGTCCGCGTCCGGCACGGCGACCGGCTGGTCGCCACCCACGACCGGCGTTGGGCGCGCGGGATGACCGTCACCGACCCCGCGCACGTGAGCACGGCTGCGGCCCTACGCCGGGCCTACCAGCACCCCGCCGGCCCTGCCCCGGCCGAGTCCTTGGTGCGGGACCTGGCCGAGTACGACACCGCGTTCGGGATCGACGCCGAGGCGATGAGGCCACGATGAGTCCCAAGACCCAGCCCGCCGCCGCCGAGGCCCTCAAGCACGTCACCCACCTGGCCGCCGCGCTCAAGGCGCCACGGATCAGCCAGGCCGCGGCCCGCTTGGCCGAGCACGCCCGCGACGCCGGGTGGACCCACGAGGACTACCTGGCCGCGATCCTCGAACGCGAGGTCGCCGCCCGGAACGCCTCCGGTGCCCAGCTGCGGATCCGGGCCGCCGCCTTCCCCGCGGTCAAGACCCTCGAGGACTTCGACTTCGACCAGCAGCCCACCGCCCGCACCCCCGTCCAGGCGCTGGCCTCCGGCGCGTGGCTGACCGAGCACCGCAACATCGTCCTGCTCGGCCCGCCCGGCACCGGCAAGACCCACCTGGCCACCGCACTCGGGGTCACCGCCGCCCGCCAAGGCCACCGAGTGCTGTTCGCCACCGCGACCGAGTGGGTCGCCCGCCTCGGCGAAGCCCACGACCGCGGCCGCCTACCCGCCGAACTGACCCGGCTACGCCGCTACGGGCTGATCATCGTCGACGAGGTCGGCTACCTGCCCTTCGAACAAGACGCAGCGAACCTGTTCTTCCAGCTCGTCTCCTCCCGCTACGAACACGCCTCCCTGGTCCTGACCTCCAACCTGCCGTTCAGCTCCTGGGCCGGCGTCTTCGGCGACCAGGTCGTCGCCGCCGCGATGATCGACCGCATCGTCCACCACGCCGACGTCATCGCCCTCAAAGGCGCCTCCTACCGGCTCCGCGACCGAGGCATCGACACCCTGCCCAGCATCAAAGCCGAGCAAGGATCCATAGACTGACCAAACCGTTCACTCTTCGAACGCCGGAACTGTCCAGTTTTCGAGCGCCGTCGACACAGGCTCGTGTCCACAGTTGCTCGGTTGCTGGATGGAGTTGGAGCCAGGTCACCTACCATTGACCCGACGCCTACCTTGAGTCGGTCCCGGTGCCGGCGGAAGAACGT
>DASTGV010000478.1:0-2485 GCA_035718765.1 Nocardioidaceae bacterium | reverse complement strand
GACGTGCGCCTGGACCATCTGCGAGGCGTCCATCCGGTAGACGTGGTCGGCGCCGAACACCACGATGATGTCCGGGCGGGCGTCGTTGATGAGGTTCATGGACTGGTAGATCGCGTCCGCGCTGCCGAGGTACCACTGCGGCCCGCGGCGCTGCTGCGCCGGCACCGGCGTGATGTAGTTGCCGAGCAGCGTGGACATCCGCCAGGTCACCGAGATGTGCCGGTCGAGGCTGTGCGACTTGTACTGCGTGAGCACCGCGCAGCGGAGGTACCCGGCGTTCACCAGGTTGGACAGCGCGAAGTCGATGAGCCGGTAGCTCCCCCCGAACGGCACCGCCGGCTTGGCCCGGTCCAGCGTCAGCGGCATCAGCCGCTTGCCCTCGCCACCAGCAAGGACGATCCCCAACACCTTCGGCATGTGTCCGCTCCCGTCCGCCTGGATCCTCTCGGAACCTTTCACCGACGACCCTAGGGCAGTGGTCCGGTTGGGACTAGGTTCGTCCCATGCGTGCAGCGATCCTCACCCGCGAGTTCCCGCCCGACGTGTACGGCGGCGCCGGCGTGCACGTCGACTTCCTGGTCCGCGAGCTGCGCCGGCTCATCGACGTCGACGTGCACTGCATGGGTGAGCCGCGCGACGGCGCCACCGCGCACACCGAGAAGGAGGACCGGCTGCTCGGCGCGAACTCCGCGCTGCAGGTGCTCTCCACCGACATCGCGATGACCGCCGGTGTCGGCGCCGCCGGCTCGGTGGACGTCGTGCACTCCCACACCTGGTACGCCAACATGGCCGGCCACTGGGCCAAGCTGCTCTACGACGTGCCCCACGTCGTGACCGCGCACAGCCTCGAGCCGCAACGGCCCTGGAAGGCCGAGCAGCTCGGCGGCGGCTACCGGATCTCGTCCTGGGCCGAGCGGACGGCCTACGAGGCGGCCGACGCGGTGGTGGCGGTCAGCAACGGGATGAGGGCCGACATCCTGAGCAGCTACCCCGCGCTCGACGAGTCCCGGCTGCACGTCGTCTACAACGGCATCGACACCGACTTCTACCGGCCGGACCCGGACACGACGGTGCTCGAGCGGATCGGGGTGGACCTCACCCGGCCGTACGTCGCGTTCGTCGGCCGGATCACCCGGCAGAAGGGGGTGCCGCACCTGCTGCGCGCCGGCCTCGCGTTCGACCGGGACCTGCAGGTCGTCCTGCTCGCCGGAGCCGCGGACACCCCGGAGCTCAAGGCCGAGACCGACGGGCTCATCGCGGACCTGAAGGCCGAGCGGGACGGGGTCTTCGTGGTCTCCGAGATGCTCCCGCGCGAGGAGGTCCGGCAGGTGCTCACCAGCGCGCTGGCGTTCCTGTGCCCGTCGGTCTACGAGCCGCTCGGCATCGTGAACCTCGAGGCGATGGCCTGCGAGACCGCGGTCGTGGCCAGCGACGTCGGCGGCATCCCCGAGGTCGTCCAGGACGGGGAGACGGGGCTGCTGGTGCACTACGACGCCGAGGACGCGGCCGGCTTCGAGCGCGACATCGCCGACCGGGTCAACCGGCTGGCCGCCGACCCGGAGCTCGCCGCCCGCTTCGGCCGGGCCGGACGGGAGCGGGCCGTCACGTCGTTCGCCTGGGACGCGATCGCCCAGCAGACCGTCGACCTGTACGCCTCCCTGCGCTGACGCCGGCCCCCGCTCCGGTCTGGACCAGCACGTCCTGTCCATCCGCCTGCGGCCTGCGGATCGTTCGCTGAGCGGACGCCTTGGACGCAGTTTTAACGGCCGGTCCCGGCTCGCCGCTTGCTGTTACCAGTCCGTTATCGGACACTGTCCCGGTCAGCACGCCGCCCACCACCGGGCGGCCGGCTCGAGTCCGGGGGGACTCAGCGGGATGTCAGCGGGATGTCGAGAGGACCTCGTGTGAGGGTTGCCGTGATCGGGGCGACGGGCGTCATCGGGACGTCGGTGGTGCCGTATCTCGCGGGCGCGGGCCATCATGTGCTCGGCCTGGCCCGGACCCCCGAGAAGGCCCGGCTCCTGGAGGACCTGGGCGCCACCCCCGTCCGCACGTCCCTGCAGGACCACGACGGGCTCGTGGCGATGTTCGGGGGCGCCGACGCCGTCTGCAACTTCGCCACCCACGTGCCGGTCGGGCTGTCCGCGCTGCGCCGGTCCGCCTGGCGGGTCAACGACCGGCTGCGCACCGACGGCGTACGTCGGGTGGTGGCCGCGGCCCGGGACGCCGGGGTACGCCGGGTCGTCCAGGAGAGCGTGTCGTTCCTCTACGCCGACCAGGGCGACGAGTGGGTGCGCGAGGACTCGCCGGTCGAGATCACCCGGGCCACCGAGCCCGCGTCGGTCGGGGAGTCGCACGTCCAGGACTACGCCTGCGGATCCCGCACGGGCGTGGTGCTGCGCTTCGGCACCATCATCGGCGACGACCCGCTGACCCGCTTCCAGCTGCGCTCCCTCGAGCACGGCCACCCGATCGGCCTCGGCTC
>DASTGV010000477.1:0-5491 GCA_035718765.1 Nocardioidaceae bacterium | reverse complement strand
CGGCGGGCCTTCTCGTCGAGCTCCTGCATCAGCACGCGCAGCTCGGAGCGGACGTAGTCGCGGGTGGCCACCTCGCCGAGCGCCATCCGGATCGAGGCCATCTCGCGGGCCAGGAACTCCATGTCGGCGTGCGCCCGGGAGTTGGCGGTGCGGTCCTGCTCGGCGACCACGCGGTCCCGGTCCTCCTGCCGGTTCTGGGCGAGCAGGATCAGCGGCGCGGCGTACGACGCCTGCAGGCTCAGCATCAGCGTCAGGAAGATGAACGGGAAGTCGTCGAACCGCAGCGGGCCGGGCGCCAGCCAGTTGAACAGCAGCCACGCCGACACGAACAGCGTCATGTAGATGAGGAACCGCGCGGTGCCCATGAACCGCGCGAAGCTCTCCGCGAACCGGCCGAACTGGTCGGAGTCCACCTGCGGGCGGCGGACGATCGCGCGCCGCGTGTCCTTGGGTACGTCGAGACGGGGCCCGCGTGGCTCGTGACGGGGCTCGCGCCGGCTCTCGCGACGCGGCTGCGCCCTATCCACGGGCGCCGCCCTGCCGTCCGGGCGTGCTGCCCGTCGTGCCCGCGGTGCCGCCGATGCGGACCGCCGCGGAGGTCCGGCTCGGGGTGTCGCGCCAGTTCTCCGGGAGCAGGTGGTCGAGCAGGTCGTCGACGGTGACGGCACCGACCAGCCGGCCGTCCTCGTCCACGACCGGGGCCGCGACCAGGTTGTAGGTCGCGAGGTGCCGCGCGCAGTCCTCGAGGCTGGAGGTCGGCCGCAGCGGCTCGATGTCGGTGTCCAGCACGTGCCCGACCATGGTCGAGGGCGGCTCGCGCAGCAGCCGCTGGATGTGCGCGACGCCGAGCAGCCGGCCGGTCGGCGGCTCGAGCGGCGGGCGGACGACGTACACCAGGGCCGCCAGCGACGGGCTCAGCTCGGCGTTGCGGACGTGCGCGAGGGCGTCGGCCACGGTGGCGTCGGGGGAGAGGATCACCGGCTCGGTGGTCATCATGCCGCCGGCGGTGCGCTCCTCGTAGGACATCAGCCGGCGGACGTCCTCGGCCTCGTCGGGCTCCATCAGCCGGAGCAGCTGCTCGGCCGTCTCGGTCGGCAGCTCGGCGATCAGGTCGGCCGCGTCGTCGGGGGACATCTCCTCCAGCACGTCCGCGGCGCGCTCCCGGTCGAGGGCGCCGAGGATCTCGACCTGGTCCTCCTCCGGCAGCTCCTCGAGGACGTCGGCGAGCCGCTCGTCGTCGAGGGCGGCCGCGATCTCGCCGCGCCGCTTGGCCGGCAGGTCGTGGATGACGTTGGCGAGGTCGGCGGGACGCATCTCCTCGAGCGCGGCCAGCAGGTGGGTCGCGCCCTGGGCGCCCTCCGGGGCCGCGAAGCCCTCGACGTCGCGCCACTCGACCACGTGGGTCTGGCCCCGGCGGCCGAACCGCTTCGAGCCCTCCTGCAGCGCCACCCGGCTGATCACCCAGTCGCGGGTGCGTTCCAGCTCCATGGCCACGTCGTAGACCGTGCCGACGACGCCGGACTCGCGGATCGTGACCTGCCGGTCGAGCATCTGGCCGAACACCAGCGTCTCGGTGGGGCGCTGCTCGAAGCGGCGCATGTTCACCAGGCCGGTCGTGATCACCTGGCCGCTGTCCACGTGGGTCACCCGGGTCATCGGCACGAAGATCGACCGCCGGCCGAACACCTCGACCACCAGCCCGAGCACCCGTGGCTGGAGCCCGCCCGGGCGCAGCACCACGACCAGGTCGCGGACCTTGCCGACCTGGTCGCCCGCCGGGTCGAACACCGGCAGACCGGCGAGGCGGGCCGCGAAGACGCGGGAGGGCGAGGTGCTCACGAGTGCTCAGGTTAGCCGCTGAGAGAATCACCACCATGCGCCTGCCCTACGACATCGTCGACGTGTTCACCGACCGGCCCTTCGCCGGCAACCAGCTGGCCGTGGTGCGCGGTGCCGACGACCTGTCCACCCAGCAGTGCCAGGCCCTCGCCCAGGAGTTCGGCTTCTCCGAGTCGACGTTCCCGGCGTCCACCGTGACCGACGGCGCCGCCTACGCGACCCGGATCTTCACGCCGGCCGCGGAGATCCCGTTCGCCGGGCACCCGACGCTCGGCACGGCCTGGGTGCTCCGGTCGCACGGCCTGCTGACCGCCGACGCGGTGACCCAGCACTGCGGGGCTGGCGAGATCGGGGTCCGGTTCGACGGGGACCTGGTCGAGCTGTCGGCCACCCCGCGCGACCTGGCCGGCCCGGTGCCGCCCGACCTGGTCCGCGACGTCCTGCGCCATGTGGGGCTGTCCCGTTCCGACGTCGCGGGCGAGGCGTGGGTGGCCGGCTGCGGGCTGTCGTTCGTGCACGTCCCGGTGACCGAGGAGGCGGTGGTCCGGGCGGTGGCCTCGGGCGCGTCGTTCGCCGCGCTCGGCGAGCAGCTGGCCGCGCTCGGGGAGGTGTCGGACCTGCTGGACGCCGTGAACCTGTACGCCGTCGCGGGCGAGGCACCCCGTCTCGACGTACACAGCCGGGTGTTCGTGCCCGGCGTCGGCGTGCCGGAGGACCCGGCGACCGGCTCGGCCGCGGCCGGGCTCGGCATGGCGCTGGTCGCGTCCGGGGTGCTGCCCGAGGGCGGGACCTACGCGATCCGGCAGGGCGTCGAGATGGGCCGGCCCTCGTCGCTGCTCGGCCGGGTCGAGGCCGAGGACGGGCGGGCCACCGCCTGCCACGTCGCCGGGCGGGTGCAGCCGGTCGCCTCCGGCGAGATCGAGGTGCCGCTCAGCTGAGCTTGGGCCGCCGCGTCACCCGGCGGTGCAGCACCCGCGGGAGCCGCCCGCGGGTCGTGGCCGGGGTCGGCAGCGGGGTCGCGCGGTGCGCGTCGTCCGACAGGCTGCCGGGCCCCTCGACGAGCTCGCCGGTCGGCACGATCCGGCGTACGACGCTCGTGCCGGCCCACCCGTCGGCGGCGGTGGACAGGTCCGCGAGGTTGAGCCGGCCGGCCACCAGCGCGGTCGTGACCGGTCCCCACTCCGCCGACCCCGGGGGTACGACGGACGCGGTGCCGACCCACGTGAGCAGCCGGCCGCCGTTGTCCTTGCTGCGCATCAGCACCTCGACCCGCGCGCCGTCCTCGATGTCCGGCAGCGGCTGCTCGTCGCCGCCGGAGACCAGGCAGAGGGCGTCGTCGTGCCACACGTGCCACACCGCGTGGGTCTGCTGCTCGTGACGGACCCACGAGACACCGGTCTTCTTGGCCAGCTCCGCGACGAGTGCCGCGCCGAGGTGGGGGTCGTCCATGCGGTCGAGCCTGCCAGAACGGGCGCCCGGACAATAGGAGGCGTGCGCACCCTGCTCCTGATGGCCGTCGGCGTCGTGGCGGTCTCCCTGTCCGGACCCCTGATGGCGGCGATGGTGGTGCCGCCGCTCGCGATCGCCTTCTGGCGCAACGGGTTCGCGACGCTGGCGCTCGCACCGGGGGTGGCGGTGCAGCGCCGGGAGGAGCTCGCCGGGCTGCGCGGCCGGTCCCTGGGGCTGGTGGTGGCGAGCGGGGCCGCGCTGGCGTTGCACTTCGGCACCTGGGTGACGTCGCTGACCCTGACCTCGGTGGCGTCGGCCACCGCGATCGTCTGCCTGCAGATCGCGTGGGTGGTGGCCTGGCAGATGCTGCGCGGCGAGCGGTTCGACGTGCGGGTGCTCGCCGGTCTGGTGCTCGCGCTCGCCGGGGTGCTGGTGGTGTCCGGTGTGGACTTCTCGGTCTCCCGCCAGGCGCTGCTCGGGGACGTCCTCGCGCTCGTGGGCGGGGTGGCCGCCGCGGCGTACATGCTGATCGGGGCGCAGGCGCGGCAGGGCACCTCGACGACGACGTACACCTTCGTCTGCTACGGCACCTGCGCGCTCCTCCTCGCCGTGGCCTGCCTGGTGGCGGGGCAGGACCTGGGCGGCTACCCGCTCGGCCAGTGGGGGCTGCTGCTGCTGGTGACGATGACCGCGCAGTTGATGGGGCACTCGGTGTTCAACCACCTGCTCGCCACCACGAAGCCGGTCGTGGTGTCGCTGGCCCTGCTGCTGGAGGTGCCGGGGGCGGCCCTGCTCGCGGCCGCGATCCTCGGCCAGGTCCCGCCGCTCGGCGCGGTCGCGGGGCTCGTGGTGATCCTGGCCGGGATGGCCATGGTGGTGGTGAACAACCGCGGCCCGGCGCCGGAGCAGGCACCTCTCGACTGAGGTGGCCGTGCCGCTTTCACGCTGTCCGGTTGAGACCTATCCCACGGCCGCGAGGGGTCCCGATGGGGACAGCTCGTCAGTAGCATCCGAGACACTCGTCCGTCCGATGAAGAGGTGTCTGCCTTGTCCGCACGCGAGATGCGCGCCCGCCGCTCCTGCCACGCCGTCCCCGGCTCGAACCCCCGGTTCCTGGAGAAGGCGCAGGGGCTGGACAGCGACCAGGTGTTCCTCGACATCGAGGACTCGGTGGCGCCGATCGCCAAGCCGGACGCCCGCAAGAACATCGTCGAGGTGCTGAACACCGGCGACTGGGGGCACCGGGTGCGCACCGTCCGGGTGAACGACTGGACGACCCAGTGGACGTACAAGGACGTCATCGAGGTGGTCGAGGGCGCCGGCGCGAACCTCGACTGCATCATGCTGCCCAAGGTGCAGACCGCCGCCCAGGTGCAGGCGCTCGACACCCTGCTCACCCAGATCGAGACCACGATGGGCTACGAGGTCGGCCGGATCGGCATCGAGGCGCAGATCGAGAACGCCCTCGGCCTGATCAACGTCGACGAGATCGCGACCGCGTCCCCGCGGATCGAGACGATCATCTTCGGGCCCGCGGACTTCATGGCCTCGATCAACATGAAGTCGCTGGTGGTGGGGGAGCAGCCGCCCGGCTACGACGTCGGCGACGCCTACCACTACATCCTGATGCGGCTGCTGATGGCCGCGCGCGCCCACGACAAGCAGGTCATCGACGGGCCGTACCTCCAGATCAAGGACCTCGACGGCTTCAAGCGCGTCGCCGGCCGGTCCGCGGCCCTCGGCTTCGACGGCAAGTGGACCCTGCACCCCTCGCAGATCGAGGTGGCCAACGAGGTGTTCTCCCCGACCCAGCAGGACTACGACCACGCCGAGAACATCCTCGACGCCTACGAGTACTACACGTCCGAGAAGGGCGGCGCGAAGGGCGCGGTCATGCTCGGCGACGAGATGATCGACGAGGCCTCCCGCAAGATGGCGCTGGTGATCTCCGGCAAGGGCCGCGCGGCCGGCATGAAGCGCACCGACGCCTGGACGCCCGAGGGCTGAGTTGTCAGAACCTGGGGCGGCTATAGCCGCCTGAGGGTCTGACAAGTCGGCGCTTGTAGCATCCGGTCTGTGTCCACAGCCACCAACGTCAGCGGGGTGCGCGTCGACGACGAGGGGGTGCGTGCGCACTCGAGCGCCGAGGTCGTCCTCGACGTGCTCTTCGACGGGCGCCGGATCTGGTCGTTCTGGCTGCAGC
>DASTGV010000476.1:0-5001 GCA_035718765.1 Nocardioidaceae bacterium | reverse complement strand
CGTCGGCCGGACCCTGCCGGTTGCCGGACGGGTCGTCGAGCCCGGTGAGGTCGTGCTCGGTGACGCGCAGCGCGAAGTACCACGCCTGCACCGCCCAGCGCAGCCGCAGCGCGACGTCGAGCCCGTCGGTCACCTCGCCGGCCGGCATCGGGGCGTGCGCCAGGTAGGCCTCGACCAACCGGTCCGTCGCGCCTGCTCCGACGTACATGGCGGCGGAGGCGAGGTCGTAGAGGCACGGTCCCGGCTGGCCGGAGGCCCAGTCGATCAGGCCGCAGGTGCCGTCCGGTGCCCGGACGAACGCCTCCGGGGCGGGGTCGCCGTGCAGGAACGCGTACGTGCGCGGCGTGCACGCCCGCCAGGCGGCGACGGCCTCGCGGACCGCGGGCCGCACCCACGGCTCGACCTCGAGGTGCGGGTCGGTGGGGTCCAGCCAGGACGGCCAGCCGGGCACGGCCGGCTCCGGCAGCGCGGCGTGCACGCGTCCCAGGGTCTCCCCGAGCAGGCGTACGTCGTCCCCGGTGCCGTCGAGCGGCACGCCGTCAACGAACGCGAGCAGGGCACGACCGTCGACCGACCGGTGACCGGACGTCGTGCGCTGCGGCGCTCCGGCGGGGATGCCGGCCGCCTGGACCCGTTCGGCCGCCGCCAGCCCGGACTCGAGGCCGGCCGCGTCGCGGGGTGCGACGGACTTCAGCACCCAGTGCAGGCCACCGGCGCGGACGTCCCAGGTCCGGGAGTTCATGCCGCCGTCCATGGGTGTGACGACGGCGTCGGCCAGGTCCCAGTGCTCCGCGAGGAGGTCCCGCACCGCCTCCGGCCGCACCCGGCTCAGGCCCGCTGGGTGAGCAGACCCGTGTCGACGTCGTACACGAACCCGCCGACCGCCACGCTCTCCGGGATGAGCGGATGCGCGCGCACGACGGCGACGTCGTCGGCGAGCGCGGCCTCCTGGTCCTCGACCACGCCGAAGGTCTGCCACGACGCGTCCTGGCCGGCGCTGGCGCCGACCCGCTCGCGGAGCTCGTCCTGGGTCGAGGAGGCCATCGCGCACCGGGTGTGCGGGACGACCAGGATCCGGTCGACGTTGAGCAGGTGCACGCCCAGCACCAGCGCCTCGAGCGCCTGCGGGGTGACCCGTCCGCCGGGGTTGCGGAAGATCTTCGCGTCGCCGGGCCGTAGCCCGAGCATCCGGAGCGGGTCGATCCGGGAGTCCATGCACGTGACGACGGCCACGCCGGCGTGGGCGACGCCGTCGAAGCCTCCGTGCGTGAACTCCTCGGCGGCGTAGGTGCGGTTGGCGGCCAGCAGGTCGGCGAAGGAGTCGGTCACGACGGCAACGTAGCGGATCGCAGGCGCAGCAGGAGAACGGCGACCACGCCGGCGACCACCGCGCACCCGGCCGCGCCGACGAACACGGTCTGCAGCTGCTCGAGCCCGGCGCCCTTGAGCAGGGCGGTGTAGGCCGGGCACTGCGTGCCGGTCGCGCACACGTCACCGGGGGCCGGGAGGTCGACCTGCACCTCGTAGTAGCCGCGCAGCCCGATCGTGGTGAGCGCGGAGATCCCGACCAGCATCCCCACCATCCGGGCCACCACCAGCAGCGCGCTGGTGACGCCGTGGACCGCATCCTCGGTGGCGGCGAGCAGGGCGGCGTTGACCGGCGCCAGTGCGAGCCCGAAGCCGAGACCCGTGAGCACCAGCGGCACCGTGGCGACCGGGTGGGACAGGCTGGTCAGCCCCCACGTCGACATCCAGGCGAACCCCGCGGTCGCCAGCAGCATCCCCACCGCGGTGACCAGGCCCGGGTCGAGGCGGCGGGTGAGGTACCCGCCCGCGAGGGCGCCGACCGGCAGCGCCACCAGCAGCCGGACCAGGACCAGCGCCGCGTCGAGCTGCGAGGTCGGGTAGACCGTGATCCGGGCGAACAGCGGGACGTCCACGAGCGCCGCGATCAGCGCCGAGCCCACGAAGAAGCTGACGACCAGCGAGCCCCAGGCGGGGGCACGCGCGAAGGCCCCGCGCGGCACCAGCGGGTCCGCGGCCCGCCGGACGTGCCAGGCGAACAGCCCGGCCGCGACGAGCGACCCGGTGAGCAGCCAGGGCCCGGCCGGGGAGAAGACCGCCACCTGGGGGTCCGCGGTGGCGAACGCCAGGATGATGCCGGCGAGCGCCAGGGCCAGCAGCGTGGCGCCGAGCAGGTCGGCCCGCCGTGCGACCTCCGCCCAGCGGCGTACGTCGACCACGGGCCGTCGTGCGGTCAGGCACCGGACCAGGAACGCCACTCCCAGTGCGACCGCCGCGACACCGGTCGGGGCCAGCCAGCGGGACGCGCCCGCCAGGGGTACGAAGGCCAGACCCACCGTCAGCCGGGTCGTCAGCGCGGGCGGCTGGAGCATCGTGAGCAGCAGCGCGACCAGGGTCAGCAGCAGCAGCCCGCCGCCGAGCCAGTCGGGGTGAGCCGTCACTTCCTGTGCGACACGCCGGTCAGACCGCCGAGCAGGTGACGGGTCGGCGGAGAGGCGGAGGGCGAGCGCGAGTCCCGCGCCGACGAGCAGGTTGAGCGCGAAGATCACGTGCCAGGAGGAGACGGCGAGGACCAGGGCGCCGTACAGCGGGCCGACCACCGAGCCGAGCTCCTGGACGGCGCCGACCACGCCGAGCGGGACCCCGCGGCGGCGGGGCGGGTACAGGTCGGCGACCAGGGCGAGGGTGGCCGGCACCAGGCCGCCGCCCCCGACGCCCTGCAGGAACCGGCCGGTGACCATGCTGGGCAGGTCGTAGGCCGCGGCGGTGACCAGCGAGCCGAGGGCGAACACCACCAGCGAGCCGACCAGCACGGGCAGCCGGCCGCGGAGGTCGGCGATGCGGCCGATCAGCGGCAGCACCGCGACGTAGCCGAGCAGGAAGCCGGAGACGATCGGGGCCGCCCGCTGCAGCTCGTCGACGGCCAGGCCGACGCCGGCCATCATGTCGGGCAGCGCCAGCACCACGACGTAGGTGTCCGCGGCCGCGAACGCCACCGCGACCGCCGCGAGCGGCAGCAGCGCCCGGCCGGACCTCACGGGGCGGTGATCGTCGGCTTCGAGCCGTAGTCGCCGAACGTGATCCGGTAGGTCACGTCGCCGGCCTTGGGGTAGAACGGGCCGGTCAGCCGGGCCTCCGCCAGCTGGTTCTGGTCGTTCACCGTGAACCGGGCGTCGAAGTCCGCGCTCGCCTTCGCGCTCGGGATGACCGCGGCGACGGTCCGGCCGGGGACGGTGCCGGTGTAGCTGCTGAGCACGACCTTCCCGTCCCGGACCGAGTCACCCTTCTTCACGTCCTGGGCCGCGGTGAGCACCGAGGAGAGGCCGTGGTCGGGGTTCATCAGGTCCGCGGGGTCCGGCGCGCTGTAGTCCGCGGGGTCGATCTTCACGAACTTGGACGTGAACGGCAGCTTGGCGTAGACGACGCCGCCGACCGCCACCACCGCCGCGTCGGCGGTGACCCCGCTGGCCGCGACCTTGATCGTGCCCTTGAACGCCGGGTCGTGGGTCGCCACGCCGTCGGCGCCGACCAGGCCGCTGACGCCGGTCGGCAGCTTCGGCGTGGACAGCCCGATCCGCACCCCGCTGGTCCGGTCGAGGTTCTGCTTGGCGGCGGCCAGGGTCTCCTCGGGGCGGACCTCAGGCTTCGGGTCACCCGAGCACGCGGTCAGCCCGAGCAGCACGGTCACCAGCGCCAGGGCGAGGGCGGAGAACCGGGTGCGAGCCGTCATGCGCACACCCTGTCACGCCCCGCCGGCCGGCTGGTCCCCGACGAGCCGGGAGACCGGTCCGGCGACCGCGACCAGGGGCTGTGACCCCGGGACGCCCGAGCCGTCGCGCCGGCCGGTCGCCGCCGGCAGGTCCACCGCCGCGCCGCTGGAGGCGGCACCGCGGGCCGGGCCGGGGCCCGCCCAGGCGAAGACCAGCGTGTCCTCGCCCTTGAGGAAGCGGTGGCAGCGCACGCCGCCGGTGCCGCGGCCCTTGGCGGGGTACTCCGCGAACGGGGTTACCTTGACCGCCCCGGGCTCGGTGCCGGGCAGCGCGGTGCTCGACCCCGAGGACGAGACGACCACCGCGGACGCGTCGGCCTCGAAGGCGCCGAAGAACACCACCGACTGCTTCGGGGCCAGCCGGACGCCGGCGATGCCGCCGCCCGAGCGGCCCTGCGGGCGCACCGCCCCGGCCCCGAAGTGCAGCAGCTGGGCGTCGGAGGTGACGAAGCAGAGCTCCTCCTCGCCGGTGCGCAGCTCGACGGCGCCGACGACCTGGTCGTCGTCGGCCAGCCGGATGACCTCCCAGGCGTCCCGGTTGCCGAGCACCTCGGGGTTGACCCGCTTGACGACGCCCTGCCGGGTGCCGAGCGCCTGGCCGGGGGAGTCCGGGTCGAGCGAGCTCAGCGCGAGCACCCGCTCGCCCGCCTCCAGGGACAGGAACTCGCTGACCGGCGCGCCGCCCTGCAGGTGCGGGTGGTGGGCGGTCCCGGGCAGCGTCGGCAGGTCGAGCACGTCGAGCTTGACCAGGCGGCCCTGCGTGGTCAGCGCGCCGACCTGGCCGCGGGCGGTCGCGCGGACCGCCGAGACCACCACGTCGTGCTTGGCGCGGGAGTCGCCCTCGCCCGGCGGCTCGGTGTCGACGGTGCGGGCCAGCAGGCCGCTGCTGGACAGGTACACGAAGCACGGGTCGTCGGCGACCTCGAGCGGCGTCGCGGCCGCGGACACGGTCTGCCCGGCGGACTCCAGCAGCACCGTGCGTCGCGGGGTGCCGTAGGTCTTGGCCACGTCGTTGAGCTCGTCGGAGACGACCTTCCGGAGCAGCCCCTCGTCGGACAGGATCGCGTCGAGCTCCTCGATGGTCCCCTCGAGCTCGGCCTTCTCCTTGTCCAGCTCGAGCTTGGAGAACCTGGTCAGCCGGCGCAGCGGCATGTCGAGGATGTAGGTCGCCTGCACCTCGGTCAGGTCGAAGACCTCGATCAGCCGGG
>DASTGV010000475.1:0-2699 GCA_035718765.1 Nocardioidaceae bacterium | reverse complement strand
GTCCTCGTCCGGGGCCCCGGCTGTCTGAGCGGGTCCGGGCGGTCGGCGCCTGCGCCGACCCCGTCGCCGCCTTCCTCGCCGCGCACGCCGCGGGCGACCTCGTCGCGCTGCGCACGTCCGGCACCGCCGGGCCACCGCGCTCGGTGGTGCGCACCACGGAGTCGTGGGTGTCCTCCTTCGGCACCGTGTCGGCGCTGACCGGGGTCGGCGCCGCCTCGCGGGTGTGGGTGCCGGGCCCGCTGTCCGCGACGATGAACCTGTTCGCGACGGTGCACGCGACCTGGTCCGGCGCGGCACTCGTGGCCGGGACGGCCGACGCCACGCACGCGCACCTCACCCCGGCGCTGCTGCACCGGCACCTCGACGACCTTGTCGGCGTCACCGTGGTCGTCGCGGGTGACCGACTCTCTCCGGCCCTGCACGACCGGGCGGTGGCGGCGGGCGTCCGGCTGCACCACTACTACGGCGCCGCGGAGCTGTCGTTCGTGGCCTGGGGGTCGCACGCCGCCGACCTGCGGCCGTTCCCCGGCGTGACCGTCTCGGTGCGGTCGGGGGTGGTGTGGGTGCGCTCCCCCTTCGTCTGCACCCGGTACGACGGACCGCCCGGCCCCCTGCGCCGGGACGACGACGGGTTCTGCACGGTGGGTGACCGCGGGCTGCTGGAGGGCGGCCGGCTGACGGTGCTCGGCCGCGCCGACGCGGTCACCACCGGCGGGGAGACGGTCGCGGTGGCCGACGTCGAGCCGGTGCTGCGGGCCGCGGCGACCGGCGAGGTCGTGGTCGTGGGCGTGCCGCACGAGGTGCTGGGCTCCGCGCTCGCGGCCGTGCTGACCGCCCCGTCGGACCTGGAGCCGGTCCGGGCGGCCGCCCGGTCGGCGCTGCACGGTGCGCACCGGCCGCGGACGTGGTTCCACGTCCCGGAGCTGCCGCTGACCGCCGCCGGGAAGGTCGACCGGGTGAGCCTGGTCTCGCTGCTGTCCGGCGACGACGGGCGCGCCCGGCGGATGCCCTAGCGTCGTGGTCGTGACCAGCGAGCGGGACGACCACGAGCGGCCCGTGGTCGTGGCCGCGCTCCGCACCCCGATCGGCACCGCCGGCGGGGCGCTGGCGTCCGTGCCCGCCGCGGACCTGGCGGCACCCGTGCTGCGGGCGCTGGCCGACGCGGTGCCGCTACCGGTGCAGGAGGTGGTGCTCGGCAACTGCACCGGACCCGGTGGGGACCTGGCCCGCGTGGCGGCGCTCACGGCCGGTCTCGGGACCGACGTACCCGGGCTGACCGTCGACCGCCAGTGCGGCTCGGGTCTCGCGGCCGTCGACGTCGGCGCGGCACTCGTCCGACCGGGCGGGCTGGTGCTCGCCGGCGGGGTCGAGTCCGCGTCGACCGCTCCGCTGCGCTTCTGGCCCGGCGAGCCGCCGGTGCGCTACGAGCGGGCACCGTTCGCGCCCGAGTCCCTCGGCGACCCCGACATGGGCTGCGCCGCGGACGTGCTGGCCGCGAAGGCCGGTGTCGCGCGCGAGCGACAGGACGCCTACGCGGCCCGGTCGCACGCCCGCGCCGTGGCGACCCGGGACGCCGGCGGGTTCGACGCGGAGACCGTGCCGGTCGGTGGCGTCACCCGCGACGAGCGCCCGCGGCCGATCACGGTCGAGCGGCTGGCGCGGCTGCGTCCGGCGTTCCGGCCGGAGGCCGAGGGTGGCACCGTCACCGCGGGCACCTCGTGCGGGGTGAACGACGGCGCCGCGGTCGTGGCCCTGGTCGACGCCGTCACCCACAGGTCGCTGGGTGTGCCCGGGCTGCGCGTGCTCGCGACCGCGACCGCCGGCGTGGACCCGAACCTGCCCGGGCTCGGCCTGGTCCCCGCCGCGCGGACCGCGCTGGCCCGGGCCGGTCTCGACCTGGCCGACGTCGACGTGGTGGAGCTCAACGAGGCGTTCGCCGGGCAGGTGCTGGCCTGCTGCGACGAGCTCGGGCTGGACGAGCACCGGGTCTGCGCAGAGGGCGGCGCGCTGGCGCTGGGCCACCCCTGGGGTGCGTCCGGCGCCGTCCTGGTCGTCCGGCTCTTCTCCCAGCTGGTCCGCGCCGACCGGGGGCGCTACGGCCTCGCGGCGATCGCCGTCGGCGGCGGCCAGGGTGTCGCGATGGTGGTCGAGCGATGCCGGTGATCGAGGCCCGTGGGGTCGGGCACGCCTACGGCGACCGCACCGTCCTGCGCGACCTCGACGTCACCCTCGGCGAGCAGCGGGTCGGCGTCGTCGGGGCGAACGGCTCCGGCAAGTCGACGTTCGCGCGGATGCTCAACGGGCTGGTGCTGCCGACGCAGGGGCGGGTCACCGTCGACGGCCTGGACACCCGCACCCGGGGCCGCGACGTGCGGCGCCGGGTGGGCTTCTGCTTCACCGACCCGGACGCGCAGATCGTGATGCCGACGGTCGCCGAGGACGTCGCGTTCGGCCTGCGCCGGCGCGGGCTGACGAAGGCCGAGGTCGCCGAGCGCGTGACGACCGCCCTGGCGACGTACGGTCTCGCCGGGCACGCCGACCACCCCGCCCACCTGCTGTCCGGCGGCCAGAAGCAGCTGCTCGCGCTCGCCTCGGTGCTGGTGACCGAGCCGGACGTGCTGGTCATGGACGAGCCGACGACGCTGCTGGACCTGCGCAACGCGACGATGATCAGCCGGGTCGTCGCGGGGCTGCCCCAG
>DASTGV010000474.1:0-2367 GCA_035718765.1 Nocardioidaceae bacterium | reverse complement strand
GTACGAGAGGACCGGGATGGACGAACCTCTGGTGTGCCAGTTGTTCTGCCAAGAGCACGGCTGGTTAGCTACGTTCGGAAGTGATAACCGCTGAAAGCATCTAAGCGGGAAGCACGTTTCAAGATGAGGTTTCCCACCGGGCAACCGGGTAAGGCCCCCAGTAGACGACTGGGTTGATAGGCCGGAGGTCGAAGGTAGTAATACACGGAGCCGACCGGTACTAATAGGCCGAGGGCTTGTCCCTCAAAGATGTTGCGCGTCCACTGTGTGGTTCCCGAGTTACGGTCGGGGACCGGTTCTCCACCGACAGGTGGAGAGGTTTGGTCTGATCTAACTCCATAGAGTTTCGGCGGCCATAGCGAAAGGGAAATACCCGGCTCCATTCCGAACCCGGAAGTCAAGCCTTTCAGCGCCGATGGTACTGCAACCGGGAGGTTGTGGGAGAGTAGGACGTCGCCGGACATTACTTCCGTAGAGGCCACCCGTTGGGGTGGCCTCTACGTGCTTAACACGCTGTTCCGAGGAGATGACATGGCGAACCAGGGGAAGCCCTCCGGGCCCCGACGAGGCGACGGAGCCGGCCGGGCGGGAGACCGTCGCGGTGGCGCGCCGAGCCAGGGACGCGGCCGAGGACAGGGCGAGAGCCGGGGCGGGCCGGGCGGCCAGGGTCGTCGTGGCGGCCGCGCTGACGACGCCGGGGCACGAGGTCGCGGCGGCGCGCCGTACTCCAGGCCGCGGCGCGAGGAAGGTCGTGAGGACCGTCCTCGCTCGGAGGAGCAGTCCCGCTACGACGGGCCGCCGCTCGACGAGTCGATCACCGGCAAGGAGCTCGACCGCTCCGTCGCCCAGCAGCTGCGCGGCCTGCCGGAGAAGCTCGCGGCCCGCGTGGCCCGGCACCTGGTCGCTGCGGGCCTGCTCATGGACGAGGACCCCAAGACGGCGTACCAGCACACGCTCGCGGCGCGCGCACGTGCCGCAAGGATCGCCGTGGTGCGCGAGGCGTGCGGGGAGGCGGCCTACGCCGCCGGAGAGTTCGCGGACCCGCTCTCCGAGCTGCGGGCCGCCAAGCGGATGAACGGCTCCCAGGAGTACCTCGCCGTGATGGCGGACTGCGAGCGGGCACTGGGGCGGCCGGACCGCGCGCTCGCGCTGACCCGCAACCCGGCGGTGGCGGACATGCCGGCCGAGCTGAAGGCCGAGGTGACCATCGTCGAGGCCGGGGCCCGCCGTGACCTGGGGGAGATCGACGCCGCCCTGCGCACGCTGGAGAACGCCCCGCTGCGGTCGCAGAACCGCGCCGACTGGGTGGTCCGGCTGCGTTACGCCTACGCGGACACGCTGCTCGCCGCGGGGCGCACCGAGGACGCCGTGGAGTGGTTCCACCGCACGGTGGCCATCGACGGGGACGAGATCACCGACGCCGAGGAGCGGGTCGCGGAGCTGGAGCGGGACTCCCGGGGCTGATCCCGGCCCGGCGGTCGCCGGATTGCGTCCACAGCCCGTGGCCTGAGGCCGCGGTCCACACCCCCTGAGCATTGGGCCGGTCGGTGTCCTCACCTCCCGGCAGGCTGTTCCCGGAGGTGGTCGAGATGACCAGGAGCTCGGTCGAGCTGGTCGGTGACGGAGCCGACAACACCGTGGCGTTGCGGGGACGCGTGTCCTCGGCACCCACCGAACGTGAGCTGCCGAGCGGGGCGGTGATCTCCACGTTCCGGCTGTCGGTGGCACGGTCCCGGACGCCGATGACGTCCGGGTCCAGCCAGCGGGCGGACTGGGTGGACTGCGTCGCCTGGAGCGCGCGAGCCCGGCGGGTCGTGGCCGGCTGGGCGGTCGGCGACGAGGTCGAGGTCGAAGGAGCGCTGCGTCGCCGCTTCTACCGGGCGGGCGAGGGGTCCACGACCCGGCTCGAGGTCGAGGTGCTCTCCGCACGTCGTGCCCGGGCCCGGGACCAGACCCCCGGATGAGCACCCGGATGAGCACCTGGGGCGAGTCGGTCTCGCGGTCAGGCGTCGTGCAGGTCGCGCATCACGACGCCCATCCGCGGCTTGGGGGCGAACGACGTGGACTTCCGTGGCATCCGGACCCCGCGCGCCGCCGTCTCCATGACCTCCTCCACGGTGGGCGGACGGACGGCGACGACGACCCCGGGCTGGCGGGCGGTGGTCTGCAGGGCCTGGTCGAGGCTGTGGTGGTAGCTGATCTGCTCGTCGGCGACCCCCCAGGCGGGGAACAGGACGTCGTGCAGCACCGCGGCGTCGACCGGGTCGGTGCGCCGCGTTCGCAGCACGGCCCAGACCCGCCCGTCCGAGACGACGAACGACGCCTCCTGCGGGTCCGCGCCGGGCGCGAGCGCCGCGAAGGCGGCCT
>DASTGV010000473.1:0-4279 GCA_035718765.1 Nocardioidaceae bacterium | reverse complement strand
GGTGGTGGTCGTCGACCACGGCACGACCCGCACCACCTACGAGCCGGTCGACGCGAGCGTCGCGGTCGGTGACCGGGTCCCGGCCGGCGCGGTGGTCGGCCGGCTGCAGCTGTTCGGCTCGCACTGCTTCCCGAGGGCCTGCCTGCACTGGGGCCTGATCGAGGGCCGCGACCGGTACCTCGACCCGCTCACGCTGGTCGGCGCCGGACCGGTCCGGCTGCTCCCGCTGGACGGGACGCCGCTGCTGGGCACGACCGCACTGCTGGGCACGACCGCGCTGCTCGACGGACCCCTGCTCGACGGACCCCTGCTCGACGGTCCGCCGGCGCCGGCGGCAGCCTCGGGACCGGCCTCAGGCCCGCGGATGCGCCTGGCGGAAGGCCTGCCGTAGCCGGTCGGTGCTGACGTGCGTGTAGATCTGCGTGGTGGCCAGCGAAGCGTGTCCCAGCAGCTCCTGGACGGTCCGCAGGTCGGCGCCACCCTCGAGCAGGTGCGTCGCGGCGGTGTGCCGGAGGCCGTGCGGGCCGAGGTCGGGAGCGCCGGGCACGTCCCGCAGGCGGGCGTGCACCAGGGTGCGGACCGCGCGCTGGTCGATCCGCCGCCCGCGAGCGCCGAGGAACAGCGCGCCGCCGGCGCCCGGAGCCATCAGGGCCGGGCGGCCGGTGCGCAGCCAGGCGTCGACGGCGCGCTCGGCGGGCCGGCCGAAGGGCACGGTGCGCTCCTTGCGGCCCTTGCCGAACACCCGTACCACCCGCCGCTCGTGGTCGAGGTCGTCGACGTCGAGGCCGCAGAGCTCGCCGACCCGGATGCCGGTGGCGTACAGCAGCTCCAGGATCGCGACGTCGCGGCTGCCGACCGGGCTGCCGTCGTCGGCGTGCGTCGCCGCGGCCTCCAGCAGGGCCCGGGCCTCGTCGACGCGCAGTGCCGGCGGCAGCGTGCGGTGCGCCTTCGGCGACCCGAGCAGCGCACCCGGGTCCGTGCCGATCCGGCCGGTGCGCTGCGCCCAGGCGGTGAAGACCCGCACGGCGGTGGCCCGCCTTGCCATCGTGGTCCGCGCCTTGCCGAGGGTCTGCTGGGTGGCCAGCCAGCTCCGCAGCGTCCGCACGTCGAGGGTGCCCACGTCCGTGTGCCCCAGCCGGGCCGCCTGCTCGAGCATCCCCCGGATGTCGCCGACGTAGGCGCGCACCGTGTGCGGGGTGAGGTCGCGCTCGGAGACCAGGTGCCGCTCGTAGGCCGCCAGCACCTGCGCCATCGGCTCGGGCAGCTCGCCCTCCGCCGCCGCGCCCTCGGCCGGGTCGGCGTCCTGGCTGGTCATCCCCCGAATCTACGGCTCCGGACCGGCCGCGCCCGGTAGCGACGGCCCGGCAAGCCGCCAGCCGGCCGGGCCGGCGGCCACGAACCCGCCGTCGCGCAGCCGCTCGAGGGCGGCCCGCACCGTCGACGCGGCGAGCCCCGCGGTCCGGGCCACCGACTCCGCCGGCACCGGCCGGCGCACGGGCACCGCGTCGAGCACCTGCCGGTCCGTCTCCGAGAGCCGGTCGGCCGGGCGGTCGGCCGCCCGCGGCGGCAGCTGGGTGAACGACCCGCTCGGCGAGACCAGCTCGAGCACGTCGCTGCCCCGGGTGACCAGGGCGGCGTCCCGGGTGCGGAGCAGCTCGTGCACCCCCTCGGACGGGGCGGAGGTGACCGGGCCGGGCACGCCCATCAGCACCCGGTTGGTCAGCGAGGCCCAGTGCGCGGTGTTCAGCGCGCCGCTGCGCACCGCCGCCTCGACCACGACGGTGCCGAGCGAGAGGGCGGCGATCACCCGGTTGCGGGACAGGAAGCGCAGCTTCGTCGGCGCGCACCCCGGCGCGAGCTCGGAGACCACCAGCCCCGTCTCGGCGACGTAGGTCAGCAGGTCGCGGTGGGCGGCCGGGTAGGCCCGGTCGACCCCGCACGCCAGCACCGCGACGGTCGGACCGCGTGCCGCCAGGGCCCCGCGGTGGGCGGCCTGGTCGATGCCGAAGGCCGCCCCGGACACCACGGCGACCCCCTCCCCCGCCACGTGCGCGGCGATCTCACCGGCCACGCCGACGCCGTAGGTCGTCGCGGACCGGGACCCGACCACGGCGACCGAGCGGTGGACCACCTGGTCGAGCCGCGCGGGCCCGCGCAGCCAGAGGCCGAGCGGCGCACCGCCGCGGCCGTGCAGCGGCGGGCAGCGGTCCAGGTCGGCCAGCCGGTGGGGCCACTCCGCGTCGCCCGGCACCACGAACCGGATCCCTCGGCGCTCGGCCTGCTCGAGGTCGCCCGCCGGGTCGAGCCCCTGGAGGCGGGCCGCCACGTCGGTGGCCACGCCGGTCGCGTCGCGCTCGGCGCGGAGGTAGTCGTAGACCTGCACCGCGCCCAGGTCGGCCACCAGCGTGGTCAGCCGCGGGTCGCCCGGCTCGCCGAGCCGGTTGAGCGCGACCCGGGCCAGCCGCTCGTCGTCGCTCACCCGGCACCCGCCATCCGCAGCGAGGCGACCAGCAGCGGGTCACCTCGTCGCAGCCGCAGCGCGACGTCCAGCTCGTCGACACCGGGACGGCCGACCCCGCGCAGGTCGGCGACCGTCCAGGCCAGCCGGTGCACCCGGGTGCCGCCGCGTCCGGTGAGCGCCCGGCTGTAGACCTTGTCCTCCAGCAGCCGGGTCGCGACGTCGGTGAGCGGGAAGTCGGTGACCAGCCTGGGGCCCGGCACGTCGGCGTTCACGCGCCAGGCTGTGTCGGCGTACCGCTCGGCCTGCCGCTCCCGGGCCGCCGCGACCCGCGCGCGCACGACCGCGGTCGGCTCGGGCCGGGCTAGCGGGTCGCGGGCCTCGTGCGGCGGGACCGGCTCCACGTGGCGGACGATGTCGATGCGGTCGATGACCGGTCCGCTGAGCTTCTTGCGGTACTCCCGCCGGCGCAGCTCGGTGCAGGTGCAGTGGTTGTCGCGGTTGCCGGGGTGGTACTCGCCGCATGGACAGGGGTTGCACGCGACCACCACCATCGTCCGCGCCGGGAAGGTGGTGGTCTCGTCGCCGCGGGAGATGGTCACCTCGCCGTTCTCCAGTGGCTGCCGGAGCGCCTCGATGATGTCGGCGTTGAACAGCGGGAACTCGTCGAGGAACAGCGTGCCGGTGTGGGCGCGACTGAGCTCGCCGGGCCGGATCCGGCCGCTGCCGCCGCCGACCAGGCTGCTCCGCGAGGCCGAGTGGTGCGGCGCCCGGAACGGCGGCCGGGTGAGCATCGCCTGCCCGGGCGGCAGTCCCCCGGACAGCGAGTAGATCGCGGTCAGCTCGAGCGACTCCTCGACCGTCAGGTCCGGCAGCAGGCCGGGCAGCCGCTCGGCGAGCGTGGTCTTCCCCGCGCCCTTGGGGCCGCTGAGCATCAGGTGGTGACCGCCGGCGGCCGCCACCTCGAGGGCGAAGCGGGCGTCGGCCATCCCGTGCACGTCGGCCAGGTCGAGGTCCTCGATCCGCTGGTCGCCGCGCCAGGACAGCAGCGAGGTGCTGGCGAGCGGCTCCACCGGCGGGGCCGTCGGGACCTCCTCGCCGCACAGGTGCGCCACCACCTGCTCCAGCGACCGGGCACCGATGACCGCCATGTCCGGGACCAGTGCGGCCTCCTCGGCCTGCGGCTCGGGGACCACCATGCAGGTGATCCCGCGCGCCCGCGCCGCCATCGACATGGGCAGCACGCCGGGGACCGACCGCAGCCGGCCGTCGAGCGTCAGCTCCCCCACGAAGGCGACCTTCTCCAGCGCCCGGGCGGGGATCTTCCCGGCGGCCGACAGCACGGCGACCGCGATGCTCAGGTCGAAGTGCGGGCCGCTCTTCGGCAGGTCCGCCGGCGACAGCAGGATCGTGACCCGGCGCGTCGCCGGCCACTCGAAGCCGCTGTTGGCCACCGCCGCCCGGCAACGGTCGCGGGCCTCGTTGACCGATGCGTCAGGCCGACCCACCAGGGCCGTGGCCACCACGCCCTGGGCGAGGTCGACCTGGACGTCGATGAGGTGCCCGGTGGCGCCGAACAGGGAGATCGTGTGCGCGGTCGCCCAGCCCATCAGCCCACCCCGCGCACGTGCTCGACCTGCGGGCGGCCGGTCCGCGGCACGAGGACGCCGACCACGTCGAGGCGCACCTCCGGGGGACGGACGCCGTGCTCCTCGAGCCAGCGGTCCGCGAGCCGCCGCAGCCGCTCCGCCTTCTGCTCGCTCACCCCCTCGACGGGCGAGCCGAAGGCCGTCGAGGAGCGGGTCTTGACCTCGCACACGA
>DASTGV010000472.1:0-5035 GCA_035718765.1 Nocardioidaceae bacterium | reverse complement strand
GAGCCGTCTCGACAGGTAGAACGACTGGTATCACGGCACGAGGCCCCCGCCTCCTGACCTGGTGACAAGGCCGCCTTCTCGGGCGCGGTGTCCCAGACCAGCTGACGGGGAAATGCCGATGTCTGCCGTGCTCCAGAGCCTCCCGACCCTGCGCCGCCGACCGCACGCCGCGGCACGCACGCCGTACCTCGACCTCGACGTGCGCGCCGCGGTGACCCGCTACCGGCGGATCGCCGCGTGCCTGCCGGGGACCGCCGTGCACTACGCGGTGAAGGCGAACCCGGAGCCCGCGCTGCTCGCGGCCCTGGTCGCCGCCGGTGGCCGCTTCGACGTGGCCAGCCCGGCCGAGGTGGTCGCCGTGCTCGAGGCCGGCGCGGCGGCCGGGGACCTGGTGTACTCCAACCCGGTCAAGCGTCGCCAGGACATCTCGTTCGCGGCCCGGCTGGGCGTGCGGCTGTTCGTCGTCGACTCGATCGAGGAGACCCAGAAGGTCGCGAGCGCGGCGCCCGGGTCCGCGGTGCTGTGCCGGATCGGCACCTCCGGGGCCGGGTCGGACTGGTCGCTGTCGCGGAAGTACGGCTGCACCCCCGACCAGGCGGTGCACATCCTGCGCGCGGCCGCCGCGGTCGGCCTCGACGCCGCCGGGGTGTCCTTCCACGTCGGCTCGCAGCAGCGGGACCCCGGCGCGTGGGACGCCCCGGTCGCCGCCTCCGCCCGGGTCTTCGCCACCCTGCGCGCCGACGGGCTCGCGCCGTGGCTGCTCGACCTGGGCGGTGGCCTCCCCGCGCACCTGGAGGGCGGCTGCCCGCCGCTCGCCAGCTACGGCGCGGCCATCGAGACCAGCCTGCGCCGGCACTTCGGCCCGGACCGGCCGCACACGCTCGTCGAGCCCGGCCGGGCCGTCGTCGGCGACGCCGGCACCCTCGTCACCTCGGTGGTCGCGGTGCTCTGGCGCGGCGACACCCGCTGGGTGTTCCTCGACGCCGGCGTGTTCACCGGCCTGGTGGAGACCCTCGACGAGGCGATCCGCTACCGGCTGACCACGACCGCCGACGGCGGGCCGGCCGGTCCGTGCGTGCTGGCCGGTCCCACCTGCGACAGCGCCGACGTGCTGTACGAGCAGGTGCCCGTGCAGCTGCCGCTCACGCTCGCGGAGGGCGACGTCGTGCGGCTGCACGCGACCGGCGCGTACACGAGCTGCTACTCCACGGTCGGCTTCAACGGCTTCGCGCCCCTCGCCACCCGGCTGGTCGGGCGTGGCTGATGCGCCCGGTGCACCGGCTCCTGGTCGGCCACGCGCTGGCGTCCGTGGCGATGTCGCTGCCGTGGCCACTGCTGCTCCTGCTGGTCTTCGAGCGGCACGCGGGTGACCTCGCGCTCGGCCTGACCGGCGCCGCGCGGATGCTGCCGTACGTCGCGCTCTCCTGGCTGACCGGGACGCTCGCGGACCGGCTCGCCCGGGACCGGATCCTGATGCTCACGCTGGTCACCCGGCTCGCGCTGCTGGCCGCGCTCACGGTCGCGCTCGCGCACGGCGCGCTCGTGGTGGCGGTGGTCGCGGCGGCCGGTGCGGTGGCCTGCGGGACCCCGGCCTACCCGGCGCTGGCGGCCGCACTGCCTTCGGCGTCCAGGCGGGTCCGTCGCGACACCGACCTGCTCGTCACGGTCGAGGTCGCGTCCTTCGTGGTCGGCCCCGCGCTGGGTGGCCTGCTGCTGGCGCCCGCCACCCGCGGGTACGTCGGAGCGCTGGCCCTCGTGGGGACGGCGGCGGCGCTGCTGGTCGTGCGGGGCGTCCGGCTGCCCGCCCCGCCCCGGGGCGCGGTCCGCCCCTCGGCCCGCGCCGTCCTGGGGGCGGCGCGCCGGGTCGGGGCGGTGCGGCGGGCCGTCGCGATGGTGGCGCTGCTCAACGGGGTGCTCGCCGCCACCGGGCTGGCCCTGCTGTCCCTCGCGGACGCGGCGTGGGGCCGCCACGGGTTCGGGCTGGCGACCGGCGTGCTCGGGTTCGGGGCGCTGGCCGCGCCGCTGCTGTGGTGGTGCGGCCGCTCCTCGGCGTCGCGGACCCGGCTGGGCCTGCTCGCCATGGCGGTCGCCCTGTCCGTCGTACCGCTGGCGCCGGAGGTGCTGTGGGCGCTGCCCGGCCTGGCGGTCACCGGGGCCGCGGCCGTGCACGTGGAGAGCGCGGTGACCGCGACCATCCAGGACGCGGTGCCGGACAGGCTGCGGGCCGGGACGCTGGGTCTCACCGACAGCGTGATGGTCGCCGCCGCGCTGCTCGGGTCGCTGGCGGCACCGTTCCTGGTGTCCGCGCTCGGCCCGGTCCC
Source organism: Nocardioidaceae bacterium (assembly GCA_035718765.1). GTDB lineage: Bacteria > Actinomycetota > Actinomycetes > Propionibacteriales > Nocardioidaceae > Nocardioides_B. Next base: position 2,714 of record DASTGV010000472.1, on the reverse strand, counting down.
GCTGGTCGTGCTGCTCGGCCTGTGCTGCACCGCCGCGTCGGTGCGCCCGCCGGCCGCGCCGGTCGCCGCCGCCCGGGTGCTGATCCCGCAGCAGCGCCGGGCCGGTCAGCGGGTCTGACGGGCCGACACCCCTGACAGAACCGGCAACCGCTCAGCCCCGCGCGTCGGCCATCTCGTCCTGACGCTCGATGGTGGTCCGCAGCGGCACCTCGCGGATGAACAGCACCGCGACCAGCGCGATGGCTGCGCACGGGGCGGCGATCAGGAACACGTGACCGGTCGCCACGCCGAAGGCGTGCTCGAAGACCGTGCGGATCGGGGCGGGCAGCGTGGACATGTCCGGGATGGTGTTCGACTGGCCGCTCGCCGACGGGCTCACGCCGAGCTTGGCCAGGCCGGTGGTGACGCCGTCGACGACCTGGTGGCTGAGCACCGCGCCGAGCGCCGACACGCCGATCGAACCGCCCATCGACCGGAAGAACGCGACGACGGAGCTCGCGGCACCCATGTCGCGCTGGGCGGTGTTGTTCTGCACGGCCAGCACGAGGTTCTGCATGGTGGCGCCGAGGCCGAGACCGAGGACGGCCATGAAGACGCCGACCCGCACCAGGCTGGTGGTGTCGTCGATCGTGCTGAGCAGCGAGAGGCCGATGATCACGAGCACCATGCCGCTGACCAGGAAGCGCTTCCAGGTGCCGGTGCGGGAGATGATCCGGCCGGTCGTGATGCTGGAGACCAGCAGGCCGCCGACCATCGCGATCGACATCAGGCCGGCGTGCGTCGGGGACATGCCGTGGGCGATCTGGAAGTACTGCGAGAGGTAGACCGTCGAGCCGAACATCGCGATGCCGACCATGACCGAGGCGAACGTGGCGAGGCTCGTCGTGCGGTCCTTGAACAGCCGCAGCGGGATGATCGGCTCCTTGGCCCTCATCTCCACGACGACCGCGGCCACGAGCAGCAGCACCCCCAGGGCGACCATCCAGGCGGTGGTGAACGACGCCCAGTCGAAGTTGTGGCCGGCCAGCGAGACCCAGATCAGCAGCGTGGAGACGCCGCCGGTGATCAGCACGGCGCCGAGGTAGTCGATGCTCACCTCGCGCTTGACGGTCTTGACGTGCAGGGTCTTCTGGAGGACCACGAAGGCGAGGGCCGCGATCGGCAGGCCGACGAAGAAGCAGCCGCGCCAGCCGAAGGAGGAGTCCACGATCACGCCGCCGATGAGGGGACCGGAGACCGTGGCCAGCGCGAACACCGCGCCGATGTAGCCGGAGTAGCGGCCCCGCTCACGCGGGGAGACGATCGAGGCGATCACGACCTGGACCAGCGCGGTCAGGCCGCCGACGCCGAGGCCCTGCACGGCGCGGGCCGCGATCAGCGTGCCCATGCTGGGCGCGACGGCCGCGGCGAGCGACGCGACCGAGTAGACGACCAGCGCGGTCTGCACGAGCATCTTCTTGCTGAACAGGTCGGAGAGCTTGCCCCAGATCGGCGTGGACGCCGTCATCGTGAGCAGCGTGGCGACCACGACCCAGGTGTAGCCGGACTCGCTGCCGTGCAGGTCAGCGACGATCCGCGGCAGGGCGTTGGAGACGACCGTCGAGGAGAGCATCGCCACGAACAGGGCGAGCAGCAGGCCGGAGAGGGCCTCGAGCACCTCGCGGTGGGTCATCGCCGCGTCGGCGGCCGTCGGGCTGGCGGAAGTCTGGGTGTCGCTCATGTCCTCGCGTCTCTGTGGGGGTGCCCGCTCAGGCTAGCAAATGATTGCGTTCTGCAACCATCTATCCTCCGGTCGGTGAGACGTGATCCTCGGCACGCCCCCGCCCGGGCCGGCGGGCTCAGGGGGTGGGGTGCAGGGCGTCGTAGTCGAGGAACCGGCGCGACAGCGCGGTCGCGACCAGCACCCCCGCGATGCAGGCCAGCCCGCCCACGACCAGCGCCACCCGCTCCCCCACGCTGCTGGCCACCGACCCGGCCACGAAGTCACCGGCCCGCGGCCCGCCCGCGACGACCACGATGAACACGCCCTGGAGCCGGCCGCGCAGCTGGTCGGGGGCGGCGACCTGCAGGATCGTGGAGCGGTACGCCGCGCTGACCATGTCCGCCATCCCGGAGACGGCGAGGAACGCCACGCCCAGCCAGAGCACGTCGGTGAGCCCCACGCCGCCGACCGCGGCGCCGTAGACCAGCACCGCGACGACGATCGCGAACCCCTGCCGGCGCACCCGGCTCACCCAGCCGGAGAACAGGAACGCGACCACGGCCCCCGCGGCGGGCGCGCTCTGCAGCAGGCCCACGACGCCCGCGCCACCGCCGTACACCTTGAAGGCGAGGGCCGGGAACAGCGCCCGGGGCTGCGCCAGCACCATCGCGCACAGGTCGAGGACGAACGTCATCCGCAGGTTCGGGGACCGCTTCAGGAACCGCAGCCCGTCGACGACCGAGCGCAGCCCGGCGCGCGGGCTGTTCTCCAGCGGCGGCATCCGCGGCATCCGGACCAGGGCGTAGTAGGCGGCCGAGAAGGTGACCACGTCGATGGCGTACGCCGCGCCCAGACCCTGCCACTTGATCGCCAGGGCGCCGAGCATCGGGCCGAAGGTGAAGCCGAGGTTGAACGACGCCATGTTCAGCGCGGCGGCGGCCGGCATCAGCGCCTTGTCGAGCAGCCGCGGCACCATCGCGCTGCGGGCGGGGTTGTTGATCGCGTAGAACCC
>DASTGV010000471.1:0-11509 GCA_035718765.1 Nocardioidaceae bacterium | reverse complement strand
CGCAGGACGACAAGCCGGTGACCACGATCTTCGAGGCGAGCGAGAAGTACCTCGCCGCGGGGACGCCGCTGGTGATCCTGGCCGGCAAGGAGTACGGCTCCGGCTCGTCACGCGACTGGGCCGCGAAGGGCACGGCGTTGCTCGGCGTCAAAGCGGTCGTCGCGGAGTCCTACGAGCGGATCCACCGCTCGAACCTCATCGGCATGGGCGTGCTGCCGCTGCAGTACCCCGAGGGCGAGAACGCCGAGTCGCTGGGCCTGACCGGCGAGGAGACCTTCTCGATCACCGGCGTCACCGCGCTCAACGACGGCAAGACGCCGAAGACCGTGAAGGTGAAGGCGGGCGACACCGAGTTCGACGCGGTGGTCCGCATCGACACCCCCGGCGAGGCCGACTACTACCGGCACGGCGGGATCATGCAGTACGTGCTGCGGAACCTGCTGAAGGGCTGACCCTGCGACGAGACCCCCTCGTGCTCGTCACGAGGGGGTCTCGTCGTGTCCGGCTACCGCAGCCCGACCTTGCGGGAGCACACCGGCCAGGCACCCCAGCCCTGCCCGTGCTGCACCCGCTCGGCGATGCGGATCTGCTGGAGGCGGGAGGCCTGGTGCGCGAGAGCCGCGTACCGGCCACCGCCGTAGGCGCGCCAGGTGGAGGGGGTGAACTGGAGCCCGCCGTAGAAGCCGTTGCCGGTGGCGATGTGCCAGCGGCCGCCGGACTCGCAGGCCGCGAGCCGGTCCCAGGTGCGCAGGGAGGCCGCGTCGGCGGAGCCGGACGTCAGGGCCGGCACCAGGCTGGCGAGGAGCAGTGCGGGCAGGACGAGGAGCATGCGAAGGCGCACGGTGAACCGACCTCTCCACCGCCTGCGGGATTAGCTGTCGGGTTCGGGCGGAGGGTCTCGCCCGGCCGGTCGGACCGGCTTCACCCCGAGGCGCTCGTCGAGCGCCGTGTGCGTGTGGGTCTCCCGCTCCTGCCCGATGAGTTTCCGAGGGACGGCACCGCGCGGGGGCAGGACTCGGCGTGATCGCCGGTGCCGGGTCCGGGTTCGGACCCGCAGGGAGGGTGGACCGGCGGCGCTTGCCGGAAACGTCCCCTGTCGATCGGCCTAGGCCACCGTGACAGCATGGCCGCATGATCGTGGCCTTCAGCATCAGCCCGTCCGGCGGGGACGAGACCGGCGGGGTCGGGGAGGCGGTCGCCGAGGCGGTGCGCGTCGTGCGCGCCTCCGGGCTGCCCTGCGAGACCAACGCGATGTTCACGAACATCGAGGGGGAGTGGGACGAGGTGATGGCGGTGGTCAAGCAGGCCGTCGACGTCGTCGCGGCCAGCTCGCCGCGCGTCGGCCTGGTCCTGAAGGCGGACATCCGGCCCGGGTACGACGGGCAGCTGGCCGCCAAGGTCGAGCGGATCGAGGCGGTGCTGTCGGAGGGGGAGGGCCGTGCGTAGCGAGACGCTGTCCGTGCGGACCGGGTCGCGAGACGTCGTCCACGACCTGACCCGGCAGTGCTCCGCGTTCGTGCGGGACGAGACCGACGGGCTGCTGCACGTGTTCGTGCCGCACGCCACGGCCGGCATCGCGATCCTCGAGACCGGGGCCGGCAGCGACGACGACCTGCTCGCCGCCCTCGACGACCTGCTGCCCGCCGACGACCGGTGGCGGCACCAGCACGGCTCCCCGGGACACGGCCGCTCGCACGTGATGCCGGCCCTCGTGCCGCCGTACGCCACGGTCCCGGTGCTGGCCGGACGGCTGGCGCTCGGGACCTGGCAGAGCATCTGCCTGGTCGACCTCAACGTCGACAACCCCGACCGCGAGGTGCGGCTGTCGTTCCTGCCCGGCTGACGTCAGTAGCCGGTGGAGGGCGGCAGTCCCTGGGTGCCGAGGTACCACACCGCCGAGGTCAGCACGGTGACGACCAGCAGCGTGAACAGCGCACCGCCGGCGACCGGCACCAGCCACCCCGGCGAGGCGTCGCCGTGCAGACCCACGACCTTCACGACGAACGCGCCGTACACCAGGCAGCCGGCCAGTGAGTGCAGGAGCACCCGGCCCGTGTAGGACTCGAAGCCGAGCGCCCACAGGCAGTGGTAGGCGACCGGCAGGCTGACCAGCAGCGCGACCGCGCCGACCACGCGGTGCACCAGCCCCAGCCGCGCGGGGGCGTGCCGGTTGAGGGGACCGAGGCGGCCGTACATCCAGAGCGCGGTGACCAGCTGGGCCAGCACCAGCACGCCGGTGACCAGGGCCAGCCAGACCTTCATCTGGATCAGGCTGCCGAAGCCGAAGAGCGCGATGGCGCCGCCGGTCGGCGTGTGCGTCTTGCCGTAGACACCGAGCAGCAGGGACACCAGCGCCCCCGCGGTGACCGCCACCAGCACGAGGCGGCCCGCGCGCGCGTCCGTGCGCACCTCCATACCCGCGATGCTGCGCCGGTCCCGCGGCCGTGTCGATGGCCCGGACGGGCCCCTCAAGTCGTCTGCAAGTCGGTCCCAAGGACCCGGTCCGAGGGTGGTCCCGCCAGCTTCGACCAGCCCTCGACAGGGAGAGGACCACCCGCATGAGCACCATCCAGACCACCGCGTACGTCGAGCAGTGGCGGCTGCCCCGCCAGGTCGCCGCCCCGGAGGGGCCGGTCGACGTGAAGATGATGTACGTCATGCACCACGCGTTCCGGCGCGACCTGGTGATGTTCGCCGAGGCGGCGGCCGTGACGCCGGCCGACGACCGGGAGACGTGGGGCGCGCTGTCGCGCCGGTGGCAGGTCTTCAGCGAGATCCTGCACCACCACCACTCCGGTGAGGACGCGGGCCTGTGGCCGTGGCTGCTGGAGGTCGTGGACGCCGGCGAGCGGGCCACGCTGGAGGCGATGGAGGCCGAGCACGCCGAGATCGACCCGATCCTGACCGCCTGCCGCACGGGCTTCGAGCGGGTCACCACCGCCACCGACCCGGCCGCCGCGACCCGGCTCGCCGAGCGGCTCGCCGCCGCCCGGGACACGCTCCTCGCGCACATGGGGCACGAGGAGTCCGAGGCCATGGCGCTCGTGCAGAGGTACATGACCCAGGCGGACTGGGACCACGTCGTCGAGGGCAACTTCGACAAGAAGGTGTCGCCGAAGCTGCTGCTCGCCGCCGTCCCGTGGATCGCCCACGAGCTCCCGCGCGACGCCGCCGACGAGCTGCTCGCCGAGGCCGGCACGCCGATGAGGCTGATCTGGCTGGCCACCCGCCGCCGCTTCGAGCGCCTCGACGAGCGCGCCACCCGGCACGTGCGCTAGGGCGTGGCTCGAAGAGATGCCGCGCCCGGGGGGTGGCTACGGCAGGAACAGCATGGTGTCGCCGAACTCGTGCCAGAGGTACCGTCGCGGCCCGCGGGTGACCACGTCGTAGGACCGGTCGACGAGGGCGTCGCCGGCCACCGCGCGCAGCAGGTCGATGTGGCTGGCCTCGGCCTCGTGCAGGCCGGTGAGCAGCCCGTCGACCACGCGCGCCGGCCGGTCCGGTCCGAGCACCAGCGAGGTCCAGCCGGCCGCGGCGTGCACGCGGCCACGCGGGTCGGCGACGGACTCGAGCGCCCGCACGGCGGTGGTGCCCACGCCGACGACGCGGCGTCCGGCTGCCCGGGTCGTGTTGACGAGCCGGGCCGTCGCGTCCGGGACGACCAGCTGCTCCGGCTGGGGAGGCTCGTGCGACTCCTGGCTGGAGACGCCCGTGTGCAGCACCACCGGCGCGACGACCACCCCGCGGGCGAGCAGGCGCACGAGCACCCGGTCGGACAGCGGCCGCCCGGCGCTCGGCATCTCGGCGCTGCCCGGCACCTCGGCGTAGACGTTCTGCCGGTCCGCGAGCGGCCACGCGCCGTCGACGTAGGCGTAGGTGATCGGGCGCCCGTGCTCGGTGAGGTACGCCGTCCGGTCGGTCCCCGGGGCCGGGGTCATCCGCCAGAGCCGGTGCTGCCCCGCGGGGTGCGGGCCGCGCACCCGCAGGTCGACGCCGCCGGGCAGGTGCAGGACCGCCCCGTCCGTCGTACGCCCGGGGCCGGAGTTGTCGGCGCGCCGTACCTCCACGACCCAGTCACCGTCGTCGAGCTGGGTGGACACGTGCAGCGTCGGGCCGTCCGGCAGGTCGACCGCGGCCGGCAGCGTCGCGGACGTGTTCACCACGAGCAGGTCGCCGGGGTGCAGGACGTCGGGCAGGTCGCGGACCAGGCGGTGCTCGAGCAGTTGGGGCCCGGCGACCAGCATGCGTACCTCGTCGCGGGCCAGGCCGCGGGCCTCCGCCGGGGCGTGGGCCTCGCGGTCGTCGGGGAGGTCGAAGGCGAGCGCGCTCATGCGCTCGCCCCGACCGCCACGTCGGCGGCGCGGTAGCGGCCGCTGGGCAGGCGCCCGTCGAGCAGCGCCAGCAGGTGCGGCACCACGGTCGCTGGCTCGGGCCGGTCGGAGATGTCCTCGCCGGGGAAGGCGTCCTGGTGCATCCGGGTGCGCATGTCGCCGGGGTCGACGGCGTACACCCGAAGCTCGGGCTGCTCCGCCGCCAGGATCCGGGAGAGGTGGTCCAACGCCGCCTTGGACGCGCCGTACCCGCCCCAGCCCTCGTACGCCTCCACCGACGCGTCGCTCGTGACGTTGACGACCGTGCCGCGCCGGGCCACGAGCTGGGGGAGCAGCGCGCGGGTCAGCGCGTGGGCGGCGACCACGTTGGTGAGCAGCACGTCGCCGAGGACGGCTTCGGTGAGGTCGGCCAGCCGGGGCAGGGGGCTCGCGCCGAGCGTGCTGGCGTTGTTGACCAGCAGGTCGGCGCCACCGAGCCGTGCGGCGGCGTCCGCCAGTGCCTGGCGGTGGGCGGGGTCCGTGACGTCGCCGGGTACGGCGTGCGCGGTGCTCGCCCCCACGGCGGTGGCCAGGGCGTCGGCGTCGCGGGCGTCCACGACCAGGTCCCAGCCGCGGGTGTACAGCGCGTGTGCCAGGGCGGCGCCGAGCCCGCGGGAGGCTCCGGTGATGACTGCGACAGGCATGTCTCTCCTCGATGTCGGTTCGGTCCGAGGAGACGAGCGTGCAACTTCAAGTTCACTTCAAGTCAAGGCCGGCCGCAAGAACCTTCGTCGTCACTTCAGGTTAGGAGACGTCTCGCCACGCGGCTGCTAGCTCTTGAGCCTGGCCTCGTCGCGCAGGGGTGAGAAGAGCTCCACAGGGTTCCCGGAAGGGTCGTCCACGAGCACCTGCCGGCCCCCGACGCCCTCGATGATGGGGCTGCGGAAGTGCGCCCCGGCCTCACGGAGGGTCTCGGCGGAGCTGTCCAGGTCGTCGACCTCGACCATGATCCGGTTCCATCCCCCCGGCTCGGGTCGGGTCCCGTCAGGCATGGACCGCCCACCCCCACCGTCGGAGCTCGGCGCGCTGAGCACGAGGCGCAGGTCACCGCGGGTCAGCATCGCGAAGGTGGTCGCTGGATGCATCTGCTCGGTGAAGCCGAGGTGCTCGCAGTAGAAGGAGATCGCCTCGTCGACGTTGTCGACGATGTAGCGGACGCTCACCGTAGCCATGGTCACCACCCGTTCGCGGATAGGCGCGTAGTGCGACAGTTCCATGAAACACCCCCGAGGCGTCCGCTCGCGCGGTCGTCCTCGCGGACGGACCCGCATCGCGGTCTCCCCAGCTCTCTCGCCGGACTCGCACGCCGGGCGAAGCGGGGGAAACATCGAACAGATGTTCGAGAAGCGCGTATGCTGGACCCATGGTCCAGCTCGTCGCCCCGCCCGGATGGCCCCGGGCCGTCCGCCCGCCGGGCGCACCCGGCTGGGAGCACACCGCGGTGGCGTGGCTGCTCGACATCTGCCCGCCGGAGTACCGCTCCTACCCGGTGCTGCGCCGGCACGACGTGGTGCTCGCGCGGTTCGCGGTGCTGCACGTGGAGGCCTGCCAGGCGGCCACCCGACGCGGGCTGAGCGAGGCCCGCGCAGAGCTGCGTGACGTCGCCGACCAGGACGCCGTCGAGGCGGCCGTGGAGACCTGGCACGCCGAGTCCGCGCGGCTGATGGCCGAGCGTCGCGCGGTGGGGCTGGTCGAGGAGGCGCTGCGCGGGAAGCGGTACGTCGCCCGGCTCTGAGATGTGCCAGGGTTCTGTGGCATGAAGCGCTTCTCGGTGGTCCTGCTCGTCGACCCGCACGGCCGGGTCCTGCTGCAGGAGCGCGACGAGCACGCGCCGATCGCGCCGGACCAGTGGGGCATGGTCGGCGGGCACGTCGAGGACGGCGAGGGGTTCGAGCCGGCGGCCTACCGCGAGCTCGAGGAGGAGACCGGGGTGCGCCTGGCGCCCGGCACTCTGCGGCTGTGGCGCGACGAGGAGTTCGGGTACGTCGGAGCGGCCGCCCCGAACCGGTACACGGTCTGGGTCGCACCGACCACGCTCACCGACGCCGACATCGTCGTGGGGGAGGGTCGGCAGATCGTCTTCGTCGAGCCCGAGGCCCTTCCGGATCTCGAGCTGAGCGATTCGTCGGCGCACTTCGTGCTGGCGTTCCTGGACTCACCCGAGTACGCGGACCTGGCCCGCGAGGCCGCTCGGTAGCCTCGGCCCATGAGCGAGCTCACCGTCATCCCGGTGCCCGGTCACGGCGCCGAGGACGTCGTCGTCGACGCAGACGGGTGGGTGTGGACGGGCACCGAGGACGGTGCGGTGTTCCGGGTCCGCCCCGACGGCGCACGCATCGACCGCGTCGGTCACACCGGGGGCCGTCCCCTCGGCCTGGAGCTGCTGCCCGACGGCCGGCTGCTCGTGTGCGACGCGCACCGCGGGCTGCTGGCGCTCGACCCGGTGGACGGCGGCATCGAGGTGCTCGCCTCCCTGGTGCGCGGCCAGCGGATCCTGGTCTGCAACAACGCCGCCGTGCACAGCAGCGGCGACATCTACTTCTCCGACTCCTCGCGGGTCTTCCCGCTCGAGCGGTGGAAGGCCGACATCACCGAGAACACCGCGTCCGGCCGTCTGCTGCGCCGCACCGCCGCGGGCGCCGTCGAGGTGGTGGTCGAGGGCCTGCGCTTCGCGAACGGGGTGGCGCTGTCCGCGGACGAGTCGTTCGTCGCCGTCGCGGAGAGCGGCGGCCGGTCCGTCGTACGCCACTGGCTGACCGGCCCGAGCGCCGGCCGGACGGACCGGCTCGTCGACGACCTGCCGGGCTACCCCGACAACATCGCCCGCGGCAGCGACGGGCTGATCTGGGTGACCGTGCCCTCGCCGACGATCCCGCTGCTGGAGCGGATCATGTCCGGACCGCGACCGCTGCGCCGGCTGGCCTGGCGGCTGCCGGACGCGCTGCAGCCGCAGCCGGGCCGCACCGTGCAGGTGATGGCGTTCGACGACGCCGGCCGCGTCGTCCACGACCTGCGGCCGGACCCGACCGACTACCACTTCGTCACCGGCGTCCGGGAGCACCACGGCCGGGTCTGGCTGGGCAGCCTCGAGGAGCCGGCCATCGCCGTGCTCGACCTGCGATGAGCGACCTCGACGCCCTCCGGGCCACGCTCGTCGAGGGCCGGATGCTGCCGGCGGTGGCCTACACCTCGCCGGAGGTGCTCGCCTGGGAGCTGCGCCACCTGTACGCCGGGACCTGGTGCTGCCTCGGCCGACTCGACGAGCTCCTGCCGGACACGGGGGACAAGCCGGTCACCCAACGGGCGGCGACCGTGGGGGACGTGGCGGTCCTGCTGACCCGGTCCGGAGGGGACGTGCGGATGTTCGCGAACACCTGCCGGCACCGCGGCCACGAGCTGCTCGCGGTCGGTGAGACGTCCGCGCGGCAGAGCATCGTGTGCCCGTACCACGCCTGGACCTACGACCTCGCCGGCCGCGTCCAGGCCGCGCCCGGCTTCCGGGAGGTCGACGGGTTCGCCCCGGCCGACCACGGCCTGGTGGAGCTGCCGGTGCGGGTCTGGGCCGGGTGGGTGTTCGGGCACGCCGCGTCGACCGACCCGCCGGTGCCGTTCGCCGAGCACCTCGGCGAGCTGGGCCGGGTCGTCGAGCCCTACGCGCCCGAGCGGCTCCGGCTCGCCGGCCGGCACACGTACGAGGTCGCCGCGAACTGGAAGGTGCTCGCCGAGAACTACCACGAGTGCTACCACTGCCCGCTCATCCATCCCGAGCTCTGCCGGGTCACGCCGCCGACGTCCGGCGACAACTACGACCTTCCCGGCGCCTGGGTCGGCGGCTCGATGGTGCTGCGCGAGGGGATGGCGACGATGTCGCTGACCGGCGAGTCCGGCGGGCATCCGATCCCGGGCGTCGACCCGGCGAGGGTGGAGTACGTCCACCTGCTCCCCAACCTGCTCGTGTCCGCCCACCCCGACTACGTGATGACGCACCGGCTGCTGCCGCTGGCGCCGGGCCGCACCTGGGTCGAGTGCTCGTGGTACCTCCGGCCGGGCCCGGACGGGACGGTGCCCGACCCGTCGTACGCCGTGGAGTTCTGGGACCTCACCAACCGGCAGGACTGGGCGGCCTGCGAGTCGGTGCAGCGGGGCCTGGGCAGCCCGCACTTCTCGCCGGGCCCGTTCGCCCCGAGCGAGGACGCGGTCGCCCGTTTCGTGCACCTGGTGACGAGTGCGTACCGCATGTCCGGCATAGTCCGTTCTGACTAGGGGAACCATCCGAAGGGACGACTAACGGGTCTGGGGCCCCGTCGTTGGTCACTGGGAGGACATGGGAGGACGACATGGAGAACCCACTGGACATAGACCTCACCGACCAGATCCTGGACGACGAGATCCGCCTGGTGACCGAGCTCATGGTGGTGGCCACGATGGCCCCGGGAGAGCTCGAGCAGCAGGTCATCGACGAGACGCTCGGCGTGCAGCCGGGCCGCATGCCCGTGCAGCGCGACGCGGACTGGGACCTCTGAAGGCGCCCCGCCTAGACTGGAGCGCTGACCCACCGCGGACCGAGGAGGACCATCCATGGGAGTGCTGGACCGGATCACCGGCCCGCGAGACCTCCGCGACCTGAGCGACGCCGAGCTCGACGAGCTGGCCTCCGAGATCCGCGACTTCCTGGTCCGCAAGGTCTCCCGCACGGGCGGGCACCTCGGTCCGAACCTCGGGGTCGTCGAGCTGACGCTCGCGCTGCACCGGGTGTTCGACTCCCCGAAGGACCGGATCGTCTTCGACACCGGCCACCAGGCCTACGTCCACAAGATCGTCACCGGCCGCGCGGCGGGCTTCGACCAGCTCCGCCAGGAGGGCGGCCTGTCCGGCTACCCGTCCCAGGCCGAGTCCGTCCACGACATCGTCGAGAACTCCCACGCCAGCACGTCGCTGTCCTACGCCGACGGGCTGGCCAAGGCCTTCGCGATCCGCGGCGAGGACCGGCACGTCGCGGCGGTCATCGGCGACGGCGCGCTCACCGGCGGGATGGCCTGGGAGGCCCTGAACAACTTCGCGGCGGCCCCCGACCGCCGCATGGTGATCGTGGTCAACGACAACGGCCGCTCCTACACGCCCACGGTCGGCGGGCTGGCCAACCACCTCACCACCCTGCGCACGAACCCGCGCTACGAGCAGGTGCTCGACATGGTCAAGCGCCGCCTGAACGGCGTGCGCGGCGTGGGGCCGGCCGTGTACGACGCGCTGCACGCCATGAAGAAGGGCATGAAGGACGCGCTCGCGCCGCAGGGCCTGTTCGAGGATCTCGGCCTGAAGTACGTCGGACCCATCGACGGTCACGACCGGGCGGCGGTGGAGCAGGCGCTCACGCAGGCCAAGCGGTTCAACGGCCCGGTGATCGTGCACGTGATCACCCGCAAGGGCTTCGGCTACGACCCGGCGGAGCGGCACGAGGCCGACCAGTTCCACGGGCCGGGCCCGTTCAACGCCGAGACCGGCGAGGAGAACCCCAAGGGCCAGATCTGGACCGACGTGTTCGCCGACGAGATGGTCACGCTCGGCGCCGAGCGCAAGGACCTCGTCGCGATCACCGCCGCGATGATGCACCCGGTCGGCCTGCACCTGTTCGCCGCGAAGTACCCCGAGCGCACCTTCGACGTCGGCATCGCCGAGCAGCACGCGGCCACGTCCGCCGCCGGCCTCGCCCTGGGCGGGCTGCACCCGGTCGTCGCGGTGTACGCGACCTTCCTCAACCGCGCGTTCGACCAGGTGCTGATGGACGTCGCGCTGCACAGGTGCGGCGTCACGTTCGTCCTGGACCGCTCCGGCGTGACCGGCGACGACGGCGCCTCCCACAACGGCATGTGGGACATGTCGATCCTCCAGGTCGTGCCGGGGCTGCGGCTGGCCGCCCCGCGCGACGCGACCCGGCTGCGCGAGCTGCTCCGCGAGGCCGTGCTGGTCGACGACGCCCCGACCGTCGTCCGGTTCCCGAAGGGTCCGCCGAGCGGCGACGTCGAGCCGGTCGGGAAGGCCGGCGGCTGCGACGTGCTGGTCCGCCACGGGACCAAGGACGTGCTCATCGTCGGGGTCGGCGCGATGGCGGTGACGGCGGTGGAGGTCGCCGAGCGACTGGTCGCGCAGGGCATCGGTGTCACCGTGGTCGACCCCCGGTGGGTCAAGCCGGTCGACCCGGCCCTGGTCGAACTCGCCCGCGAGCACCGGCTGGTGGTCAGCGTCGAGGACAACGGGATCGTGGGTGGCTGCGGCTCGGTGCTGCTGCAGACGCTCAACGAGGCCCGCGTGGAGACGCCGGTGCGGCTGCACGGGATCCCGCAGGAGTTCCTGCACCACGCCAAGCGCGGGGTGATCCTCGAGCAGATCGGGCTGACCGCGCAGAGCCTCGCCCGCAGCGTCGTCGAGGACGTCACCGCGCTCGATGCCGGAGAGTCGCTGCTGCCCGTCGAGTAGGGCGCGCCCTGGCCCCTGGTTGGATGGCGGGCATGGACTTCGACGTCGCACGCGTGCGTGCCTGCTTCCCGGCGCTGGCCGACGGGACGGCCTACTTCGACGGCCCGGGCGGCTCGCAGGTGCCGCGCCAGGTGGCGGACGCCGTCGCCGCCACGATGACCAGCGGGATCTCCAACCGCGGCACCGTGACCGCCTCCGAGCGACGCGCCGAGGAGGTCGTCGTCGGCGCCCGGGCCGCGATGGCGGACCTGCTCGGGTGCGACCCTGGCGGGGTGGTCTTCGGCCGCGCGATGACCCAGCTGACCTTCGACCTCGCCCGGGCGCTGGCCAAGACGTGGGAGCCCGGCGACGAGGTCGTCGTCACGCGGCTCGACCACGACGCGAACGTGCGGCCGTGGAAGCGCGTCGCCGACGCCCTCGGCATCGCCGTCCGGTGGGTCGACTTCGACACCGAGACCGCCGAGCTCCAGTTCGACCCGTCGGTGCTGTCGGACCGGACGCGGCTGGTCGCGGTCACCGGGGCCTCGAACCTGCTCGGCACCCGGCCCGACCTCGCCGGCATCGCCGCGCACGTGCACGAGGCGGGTGCCCTGCTGTTCGTGGACGGCGTGCACCTCACCCCGCACGCCCCGGTGTCGGTCCGCGACCTCGGGGCCGACTTCTAC
>DASTGV010000470.1:0-3423 GCA_035718765.1 Nocardioidaceae bacterium | reverse complement strand
CGAGGTTGGCCGCGATCCGGGCGTTGAAGGCGAACTCCGTCGGTGTGCTCACGTCGGTGAAGTCGCTGCCCACGACGACCACGGCGTCGCAGCGGTCGGCCACGTGGTGGTACCGCTCGACGATCCGGTCCAGGGCCTCCGCCGGACCGTCGTGCACCTCGTCGTACGTCACGCCGGCGCAGTCCTCGTAGGTGAGGGTCACCGCCTCGTGCGAGACGAGAAGGTCCAGGACGTAGTCGCGGCCGTCGTGTGCCGCGGTGTCCGCGCGGACGACCGGGCGGAACACGCCGACCCGCTCGACCCGTCGCGACAGCTCCTCGAGGAGGCCCAGAGCGACGGTCGACTTGCCGGTGTAACCCTCGAACGACGCCACGTAGACGCTGTTGCCCATGACCAGACGCTAGCGGTCCACGCCGGAGGGTGCGGCACCCTCCTCGTCCAGCACCTGGACCGTGCCGGTGCCGCCGTCCACTCGCACCCGCTGTCCGGTGCGGAGACGCCGCGTGGCGTCCGGCACCGCGGCGACGGCGGGGATGCCGTACTCCCGGGCCACGACCGCCCCGTGCGACACCACTCCGCCGACTTCCATCACCAGGGCGCCGGCGAGCAGGAACAGCGGTGTCCAACCGGGGTCGGTGGTCGCAGCCACGAGCACCTCGCCGGGGTCCAGGTCGGCACCGACGGGTGAGTCCAGCACCCGGACCACGCCCTCGTGCACCCCGGGCGAGACCCCCGTGCCGAGCAGCGTGCCGGCGGGCGGCTCGGGAGGGGCGGCCGGACCGTAGACCGTCTCTCCCTCGCTGGTCAGGATGCGCGGGATGGCCCGGCGACCCAGCTCCCGTTCGTACTCGCGGCGGTTGCCGGACGCCCGGGCGCGCAGGTCCAGTGACTCCCCCTGCAGAGCGAGACGCAGGTCGGCGGGGTCGAGGAAGAACACGTCGTCCGCGTCGGCGAGCCGGTGCTCGGCCACCAGCGACGCGCCGACCTGCTGCAGCAGGTCGCGGCCGAGCGCGATGATCCGCACCAGGTCGAACTTGGGCCGCTCCCGCAGGCCACCGAGGCCACGGAGCCGGGTGAGCACGGACCGCAGCAGCCGGGCCTGCACCGGGCCTCGTTCGCGCCGGACCGCGGCGACGAGGTCCTCCACCGCGGCTGCGGCGTCCTCGGCACCCCGCCGCTGCCGGGCCAGGAGCTCACCCGGGTCGCCGGTCCTGAGACAGCCGCGGACCAGCTCCACCACGTAGGTGGGGTCGTCGCTGAAGCGCGCCAGTCCGATGTCGATCTCCCGGTCCGGGGCTCGGTGGCCGTACGCCGCCAGGAACTCGCTCACGCCGGGGTCGTCCCGGGACGGCTCGGTGCCGGCGGCGGCGCAGGACTCGGCCAGCTGCGCCACCCGTGTGCCCATGGCGAGCGTCGGGTCATGGGGCAGCCAGCGGCGTACCGGCTCGACTCCCGCCGACGTCCCCAGCCACCGTCTGGTCAGCCGGTCGGCGAGCGGGCCCGCCAGCAGGCCCACGTAGACCGGTGGGAGCTGGGCCATGACCAGGTCCAAGGCACACCTGGGCAGGGTCTCGAAGGCGAAGTCCAGCCGCTCCGGTGCTGTCGTGCGACCGGCCGCCTCGCGCTGCAGCCGGAGGAGCTCGTCGTCCGCATGCCAGAGCAGCTGCCGCAGCGCACGGTCCGGACCGGCAGCGGCCACCACCAGGCCGGGAACCTGACGGAGCAACCAGACCGACATACCCATCGCGAGGGCGACTCTGGGAGGGCGAGGCAGCCTGGCACCCTCGCGGTGCACCCACTCCTCGAGCGCTGCGGCGGCCGTCGGGTCCTTGAGCCGGAGCCGAACGGAGAGCCGGGCCGCCAGCCGTGGGGACGCGACGAACGGGGTGACGTCGTAGAAGAGACGTCCCAGGACGGACGGGAGCCAGGATGCCCGCCAGCGTTCCCGGCCGCGCACGGACCAGTAGGCGGAGCTGCGCCTGGCCGTCGCCACGAAGAACGCGCATCCGGCGGGCGTGAAGGGTTCGGTGAGGCCCTGCGCCACCAGGTTGAGCGGCATGTACACCCGCAGCCCGGCGGAGCCCGCGGCCATCGGCGCGGGCAGCGGGAACAGGGAGGTGATCGGCCGGGACTGAACGATCCAGCACCGGTCGCCGGCGACGGCCCACTCGACATCCTGAGGGGCGCCGAGGACGTCGGCCGCCCGGAGCCCGAGCGCGGTCAGCTCACGCAGGCGGGCATCGTCCAGCAACATCGCCAGGCCCGTGGGGTCCGGCGCGGTCAGGACCGTCCGGGTGGCTCCGTCCACGACCCACCGCTGGGGTGTGACCCGCCCGCCGACCAGTGGCTCCGCCAGCCCGCGCACGGCCTCCACCATGACGTGGTCGCGCCGTCCGGTGAGCGGATCGGCGGTGAAGAGGACCCCGGCCGCGTCCGCGGCCACCATCCGCTGGACGACGACGGCAGCGGCGACCTCGGCGTGGTCGATGCCCTGCCTGGTCCGGTAGGCCAGCGCCCGGGCCGTCCACAGCGAGGACCAGCAGCGCCGGACCGCCGCAGTCACGGGGTCGGCGCCGGTGACGCCGAGCACCGTGTCCTGCTGGCCGGCGAAGCTGGCCCGAGGGAGGTCCTCCGCGGTCGCGGACGACCGCACCGCCACCGCCCCTGCGCCCAGCTGCCGCCACGCCGCTGCGATCGCCTCGGCGAGCGGCTTCGGAACCGGTGCCGCCTCGAACGCCGCCAGCAGCGCCGCCGACGCGTCGGCCATCGCGTCCGCGTCGACCGTCACCTCGCTGGTCAGGCGCGCGGCCAGCGGACCGAGCCCGGCCTCGGCGACGAAGCGTCGGTAGGCCTCCACGCCGACCACGAAGCCGGCCGGCACGGGCAGTCCCGCCTGGTACAGCCGCGCGAGGTTGGCGCCCTTGCCGCCCGACCGGGCCGGCACCGACGCCCGTGGGTCGTCCAGCCAGAGGATGGTCCCGGACGGATCTGCCCGACGTCGTTGCGCGTCAGGCGGCAGCTCCGCCGCGTCCTGGGTCTGGGTCATGACCGGCCCCTTCCGACAGCCCGGCTCCTTCATGCTCCGGACTGCCAGCGTCGGCCCATCCTCGTGACAGGGTCAGGGTCGAGTGGCCCCTTTCGGCGGCGAGGCCCTCACGGCAACGCAAGCTGGCTGAGGCGCCACCGCTGCGGGGTGATGCCGTAGCGGTCGCGGAAGCGCCGGACGAGATAGGTGGCGTCGCGCAGGCCGGTGCGGGCGGCCACCACGCCGAGCGGCAGGTCGGTCTCGCGCAGCATCCGCCGGACCTCGGTCATGCGCCGCTCGGTGATCCACTCGAGCAGGGGCCGGCCGGTCCGCTCGCGGACCGCCGTCGTGAGGTGTCCCGGGGTGTACCCGAGCGCCCGGGCAACGTCCCCGACGGA
>DASTGV010000469.1:0-4391 GCA_035718765.1 Nocardioidaceae bacterium | reverse complement strand
GATGCGCACCCGGAGAGCCTAGGGCGTGGCTCGAGCGGATGCCGCGTCAGCGGGCGTGGCATCCGCGCCCGGTCCGGCCAGGCGGAGGCGCGAGAGCGCAGCGGGCTGCGCCGAGCGCCGACAACGCAGCCGGCCGGGATGCGGGGCCGCGCACGCCGCGGCAGGCGCGAGAGACGCGCCCGAGGGGCGTGGCTCGAGCGGATGCCGCGTCAGCGGGCGTGGCATCCGCGCCCGGTCCGGCTGCCGACCTCACCAGGCCGGTGGGCTGCCCCCGAAGGGCAGGTCGATCAGCTCCGGACCGAGGTCGGCGATGTTCATCAGGATCCACTCGTCCTTGAGCATCAGCGCCGCCGACGCGGGCCGGAGCACCAGCCACAGCCAGCGGCCGTTCGCCTCCCCCGCGAAGACCGACCGCTCGAACGTCGCGTCGCTGTCGTTGGTGTGCACCGGCCACAGGGAGATGGGGTGCCCGTCGATGCGGACCTTCGCCAGCGGCGGCCCCTCCCCGATCTCGGCCCCCGGGTCGGTGCGGTCCACGCCGGCGCAGCGGGCACCCAGGCCCACGCCGGGCTCCTCGCTCACCACGCTGAGCTCCACCACGCCGTCGAGGTCGCTCGCGCCGGTGACGGTGATGAAGCTGGCCCGGGCCTCGCGGTCGGGCGCCGCGACGGTGCCGAAGTCGGTGACCGTCCAGCCGGGCGTCAACGGCCAGGGCAGCAGGGTCGGCATCGACCCCGCACGGACGAGGTGCTCCGCGAACGTCTCGTAGTCGGCGGTCGCCGGCCGCCACAGGGGCGTGATCGTGCCGTGGTCGAGGCAGCGCCAGACGCCGCCCGTCTCGCTCACCGGCGACGGGCAGCGGGGGCACCCCGCACCCAGCGTCATGCGGCGCGGGTCTCGGAGCGGTGCCGCGCGGGCTGGGAGGGCATGCCTAGACCCTTGTGCTCCCGGTCGGCGGCGTCAAGCGCCCGGGGGACGTCTCGCTAGGTTGTCCGGATGCAGCGGATTCCGTGCGTGGGCGGGATCGTCCGCGACGGCGACCGCCTGCTGCTGGTACGACGGGGGCAGGCGCCGGCCCGCGGGACGTGGTCGGTGCCCGGCGGACGGGTCGAGGCCGGCGAGTCCGACGCCGAGGCGACGGCCCGCGAGGTCCTGGAGGAGACCGGGCTGGCCGTCGAGGTCGGCGCCCTTGCCGGCAGCGTCGAGCGGGACGCCCCCGGCGGAGGGGTGTACGTCATCCACGACTACCTGTGCCGCCCGGCGCCGGACGCCGACGTGACCGCCGTACACGCCGGGGACGACGCGGACGACGCCGGCTGGTTCACCGCCGCAGAGCTGCGGACGCTCGAGACCTCCCCCGGGCTCGTCGCGGCCCTGGAGTCCTGGGGCGTCCTGTAGCGGCCGGTCAGCCGACGGCCAGCTCGCCCAGCTCGGACCAGTCGGTGCCGGGCACCGAGGCGTTCACGATCCGCGGGGTCTCGGCCAGGTGCGGCGGGAGCTCCTTCTGCGCGGCCTTGAAGTGGTCCGACCGCACGTGGGAGGCGCCCGCGTCGTCGTCGGCGAACGCCTCCACCAGGACGTACTCGGTCGGGTCGTCGATGCTGCGCGACCAGTCGAACCACAGGCAGCCGGCCTCGGCGCGGGTGGCCTCGGTGAACGGCCGCGAGATCTCCGGCCAGCGGTCGGCGTCCTCGGGACGGATGCGGAATCGGGCGGTGATGAAGATCATCGGGGGTTCCTCCGAACGGTCAGGGGGTCAGGATGGCGCGGCCGCGGATGCGTCCGGCGTCCAGGTCGTCGATGGCGGACTGGAAGTCGTCCAGACCGTACTTCGCGGTGTGCAGGGTGACCGCACCCCGGGCGGCCAGCACCATCAGCTCGCAGAGGTCGTTGTAGGAGCCCACGAGGTTGCCGATGAAGTTGATCTCGGTGGAGATGATGTCGATCGTCGGGACGTCGATGTTCTCCCCGTAGCCGACCACGTGGTAGTCGCCGGCCCGGTGCAGCATCGCCACGCCCTCGGCCGTCGCGCCGCCCTCGCCGACGAAGTCGACGACCACCTCGGCGCCGTTGCCGCCGGTCAGGTCGAGGACCTCCTGCACCTGCCCGCCCGCGGCGACCACCCCGTGGTCCGCGCCGATCGACACGGCCAGCTTGACGGCGTCCGGGTTGCGGTCGACGACGATCAGCTCGGCGGCGCTGATCGCCTTGAGCACCTGGATGCCGATGTGCCCGAGCCCGCCGGCGCCGATGACCACGCACCGGTCCCGCGGGGTCAGCCGGCGCGCCGCCTTGGCCGCCGCGTGGTAGGCGGTGAGGCCGGCGTCGGCGAGCGCGGCCACGTCGGCCGGCTCCAGCGAGTCGTCGATGCGTACGACGCTGCGGGCCGACGTCTTGAGGTACTCCGCGTAGCCGCCGTTCGTGTCGATGCCGGGGAACTGGCTGTTCTCGCAGTGCACGTCGTCACCGGAGCGACACGCGCGGCACAGGCCGCACGTGATCAGCGGGTGCACGATCACCTTGTCGCCCTCGGACACGTTGGTGACCGCGGAGCCGACGGCGTGCACCCAGCCGGCGTTCTCGTGGCCGATCGTGTACGGCAGCGCCACCCCGGACTTCTCGGCCCACTGGCCCTCCAGGATGTGCAGGTCGGTCCGGCAGACGCCCGCGCCGCCGATCTTCACGATCACGTCGAAGGGTCCCGTGGCCTCGGGCACGGGCACCTCCGTCATCTCGAGGTCCTGGTGGTAGCCGACGACCTGGACGGCTCGCATCGTGGTCATGACGTGTGCTCCTTCGGGGTCTGCAGGGTGGTGAGCGGGATGAACGCGGGGTCGTCGTGGCGGGGCACCTGGTCGGCCTCCGACCCCGGGTAGCGGGTGCGCAGCAGCCCGCGGCAGAAGTGCGCGTTCCCGTCGATCGAGATCCGCGTGGACCGGGCCCGGCGCAGCCGCAGCGGGACCTCCTCGGGCGGGTAGCCGTGGCCGTCGTGGTCGACCATCACCGGCGCGGCCGGGTCGTCCGGCAGGCCGAGGGCGGTCCGGCGGCGGCGCAGCGCGTCGGTGTGCTCGCCGGGCGGCAGGTCGGCCAGCGTCACCGTGCCCAGTGAGGTGACGTCCCCGTCGGGCTCAGACCGCAGCAGCGCCGTGAGGCAGCGCTCCATCGCCGCGGTGTGCGCCTTGCGGCGGAAGGTGGTCCGCAGCCCCTCCAGGTCCTGCTCCGCCTCGTGCCGGAAGGTGCCGCGGTAGCCGGCGTCCGCCGCCAGCCCGGCGTTGATGAGGTCGGAGTCGTGGTGGTCGTCGAGCTCGACCACGACCCGGCGGGTCCAGGGCAGCGCGGTCAGCGCGTCCTTGGCGTCCGAGGCCATCAGGTAGGCGAAGCTCGGCGAGCAGAACGACGTGGGGAGCCGCAGGTGGACGACGACGTCGTGGCCGTCGACCTCGAGCGAGCGCACGAAGCCGAGGTCGGTGATCGGCTCGTCGAGCTCGGGGTCGGCGACGGTGCCGAGTGCGGCGCGGGCGTCGTCCTCGGCCGTCGGCGCCAGGATCGGGGCGACGCTCATGTCACACCGAGGCCAGGTCGGCCCGCTCCGGCTGGCGCGGGCCCGTGTCCGGCTCACCGGCGCCCGGGAGCCGGAGGTCGGCGGGCACGTCGAGGTCGTACATCTTGGCGGCGTTCAGCCCGAGGATCTTCCGCTTCTGCGCCGTGGTGATGGGGGCGTACTCCGTCATGTCCTCGGGGATCTGGAAGTCCACGAACCGCTCGACCAGCCACTTGGGCGTCCAGATCGCGTAGTCGGACGCGAACTGGATCCGGTCCTCGCCGATCCAGTAGAGGAGCTCGCCGAGGATCTGCGCGAAGTACCGCGGGCGGGTGTGGATGAACGGCATCGCGACCGCGAGACCGCCGTGCACGTTGGGCTCCTGGGTGGCGATCCAGCAGAAGTCCTCCAGCCGCGGCAGCCCGACGTGCTCGTCGATGAAGTTGAGGTCGGTGAAGTCCGAGGCGACGTGGTCGATGTCGGCGACGTCGAAGGCGTCGCGGTCGAGCGGCCGGATGGTCGGGCCCTTGTGCACGTGGATGTTGGTGATGCCGAGCTCGCGGCACAGCTCGAAGTAGCGGCGGGCCCACGGGTCGTCGAGCTTCCAGCCGCGGGAGTCGCCGTGCCACTCGGCCGTGTACAGCTTCACGCCCTTGAGCCCGAAGCGCTCGGCGTCCGCACGCAGCCGGTCGAGGCCCTCCTCGCCGTTGCGAGGGTCGAAGTTGTGGTTGTAGGTCAGCTTGTGCGGGTGCGCCTTGGCAAGCGCCGACGCCTCCTCGCTCTGGCCGAACCCCGTGTTGTAGAACTCGTTGAGGTAGGCCGGCTGGAAGATCGCGTGGTCGACGTACCC
>DASTGV010000468.1:0-2816 GCA_035718765.1 Nocardioidaceae bacterium | reverse complement strand
GTGGTGGACCTGGTCGACGGCAAGGCCAAGATCGTCGGGAAGGTCGACTGCGGCTACGTGTTCGTCGACGGGTCGTCGGTCGGCGACATCACCGAGTCCTCGCTCAAGGACCGCCGGATCCTCGGCGAGGAGGGCTTCATCTCGGTGATCGTGGTGGTCGACTCGGTGAGCGGGAAGGTCTCCGCCGGTCCGGAGATCCACGCCCGCGGCTTCGCCGAGGACGACTCGGTCTTCGACGAGATCAAGCCGTCGATCGTGGACGCGCTCGACGCCGCGGCGCGCGAGGGGGTCGACGACACCTACCAGCTCCAGCAGACGATCCGCCGGGTCGTCGGCCGCTGGGTCTCCAACAAGCACCGCCGCCGGCCGATGATCATCCCGGTCGTCGTCGAGGCCTGACTCGCGGGCGAGCCGGGGGTCGGGCGAGTTCGGCCCGGACGGACCGGCGTGGGAAGCGTGGGACGGGAGTGACGGCTGTGTACATTCGGCACCATGGCGACCCGTACGTCTTCCCCACCGGCGTCGCGGACACGAGGCACCTCCAAGCCGGCCCCCAAGGCCGGCGCGAAGGGGTCTGCATCCACGACCCGGTCGTCCGGCAGCCAGTCCCGTAAGAAGCCCGCAGCCAAGGGGCGCTCGAAGTCGAGCCGCCCCGCGCCGCGCGCGGTCCGCAACGGGACTGGCCCCATTGCCACGCTCGGACTCGCCCTCGGACGGGGGCTGGTCGCGGTGTGGCTCGGCGTCGCCCACGTGCTGGGTGCGACCGTCCGCAAGGTCGGGCACACCGCCCGGGACCTCGACCCGGAGCACCGCCGCGACGGCGCCGGCCTGTTCCTCCTCGGGCTGGCCGTGGTGGTGGCCGCCGCGGTGTGGTGGCAGCTGCCCGGCGGGGTCGGTGACTTCACCCGCACCGTCGTGAACGGCTCGGTCGGCCTGCTCGGCTGGTTCGTGCCGCTGCTGCTGTGCTTCGTCGCCTGGCGCACCCTGCGCAACCCCGACAGCAACGGTCCGGCCGGCCGGCAGGTCATCGGCTGGGCGTCGCTGCTGTTCGGCGTTCTCGGCCTGGTGCACATCGCCAACGGCATGCCGCGCCCGCACCGCGGGAACACCGAGGACCTCCAGCAGGCCGGCGGCGCCATCGGCTTCGTCGTGTCCTCGCTGTTCATGGACCTGCTGCGCAGCACCCTGGTCGTCGTACCCCTGCTGGTGCTGCTCGCGGTCTTCGGCGTCCTGGTCATCACCGGCACGCCGGTCTACCAGGTGCCGGCCCGGCTGGCCGAGCTGCGCGACAAGCTGCTCGGACGTACGCCGCCCGAGGACGAGGTGCCCGCCGACGAGGAGGAGACCGCGCCGATCAAGCGCGCCCGTCCCCGCCGCCGGGTGGGTGCGATGGCGGAGGTGGACCCGGACGCCGGGGACCAGCCCTACGACACCCCGGTCCTGGAGGACCGTGCGCTCGGCCGCCGCAAGGGGCGCGCGGCCGACATCCCCGACCAGCCGGAGCCGCCCGCGGACGAGAAGGTCGAGGCCCCGCCGCACACGCCGCTCCCGGCGCGCGTGGAGCAGCTCGCGCTGTCCGGCGACATCACGTACACGCTGCCGGCCAACGAGGTGCTCAAGGCCGGCTCGGTGCACAAGGCGCGGTCCAAGGCCTCCGACGACGTGGTCGGGCGGCTGACCGAGGTGCTCGAGCAGTTCGACATCGACGCCCAGGTCACCGGCTACACGCGTGGCCCGACCGTGACCCGGTACGAGGTGGAGCTCGGCCCCGCGGTGAAGGTCGAGAAGGTCACCGCGCTGGGGAAGAACATCGCGTACGCGGTGGCGTCGGCCGACGTGCGGATCCTCTCGCCGATCCCGGGCAAGTCCGCGATCGGCATCGAGATCCCCAACACCGACAAGGAGATCGTCTCCCTCGGCGACGTACTGCGGTCGAACAACGCCCGCAACGACCACCACCCGATGATCGTCGGGCTCGGCAAGGACGTGGAGGGCGGCTTCGTCGTCGCGAACATGGCGAAGATGCCGCACCTGCTGGTCGCCGGTGCGACCGGCTCCGGCAAGTCGTCGTTCGTGAACTCGATGATCACCTCGATCCTGATGCGGTCCACGCCCGACGAGGTGCGGATGATCCTCGTCGACCCGAAGCGGGTCGAGCTCAACGTCTACGAGGGCGTGCCGCACCTGATCACCCCGATCATCACGAACCCGAAGAAGGCCGCCGAGGCGCTGGCCTGGGTCGTGCGCGAGATGGACATGCGGTACGACGACCTGGCCGCCTTCGGGTTCCGGCACGTCGACGACTTCAACAAGGCCGTGCGGGCGGGCAAGGTCAAGGTGCCGCCGGGGAGCGAGCGGGTGCTCGCGCCGTACCCCTACCTGCTGGTGGTCGTCGACGAGCTCGCCGACCTGATGATGGTCGCGCCGCGCGACGTCGAGGACGCCGTCGTCCGGATCACCCAGCTCGCCCGGGCCGCCGGCATCCACCTGATCCTGGCCACCCAGCGCCCCTCGGTGGACGTGGTCACTGGCCTGATCAAGGCCAACGTGCCCTCCCGGCTGGCCTTCGCGACCTCGTCGCTGGCCGACTCGCGGGTCATCCTGGACCAGCCCGGTGCCGAGAAGCTGGTCGGCCAGGGTGACGGCCTGTTCCTGCCGATGGGCGCCAGCAAGCCGGTGCGCGTGCAGGGCTCCTGGGTCACCGAGGCCGAGGTGCACCAGGTGGTCGCGCACTGCAAGGAGCAGCTGCAGCCGACCTACCGGGAGGACGTCACCGCGCCCGCGCAGTCCAAGCGGGAGCTCGACGACGACATCGG
>DASTGV010000467.1:0-12343 GCA_035718765.1 Nocardioidaceae bacterium | reverse complement strand
GACATGACCTAGGCTCGCGCACGTGGCCGAGTACCAAGTGACCTCCTGGCGCGACCTGCCCTCGCTGGTCGTCGCCCGCGACGGCGAGCACGTCACCAAGTCCCCGCTGGCGCCCCGCTTCCAGGAGGCGATCGACGAGGCCGCCATGCGGCTCGGCGAGACCGGCAGCGACGACTACCTCGCCGGCTGGACCCGCAGCGACTGGGCCGAGCTCGACGGCGACCCGGTCGAGGTGGCCGACGTCGTCGTGACCGGGCTCGAGGAGGCCTGGCCGCAGGACAGGCTCGCCGAGTACCTCGACTCGCTCGGACCGGAGGCACAGGGATCGTGACCAACCGCCTGACCACGCTGCTCGCCGACCGCTTCGGCAGTCACTCCCCCGTGCTCGTCGACGGCGGCATGGGCACCCTGCTCCAGGACCGCGGCCTCGACGACGGGGGCGCCGGCGAGCTGTGGAACGCCGACCGGCCCGACGAGATCCGCGGCTGCCACGAGGCGTACGCCGAGGCGGGTGCGCGGCTCCTCACCACCAACACCTTCGGCGGCACCCGGCCGCGCCTGCAGATGCACGGTCTCGAGGACCGCGTGCACGAGCTCAACCGGGCGGCCGCGGCGCTGGCCCGCGAGGTCGCGGACGCGCACGGGATCCTGGTCGCCGGCGACCTCGGGCCGACCGGCGAGCTGATGGAGCCGCTGGGCACGATGTCGGCCGCGGACGCGCAGGCGATCTTCGAGGAGCAGCTGCGCGGCCTCGCCGAGGGCGGCATCGACCTGGTGCTGGTCGAGACGATGAGCGACCTCGGCGAGGTACGCGCCGCGGTGGCGGCCGCCCGGTCCGTCGTACCGGAGCTGCCGGTGGTGGCGACGCTGTCCTTCGACACCAACCTGCGCACGATGATGGGCGTCCGCCCGGCCGACGCGGTCACCGCGCTGGCCGCGGAGGGCGTGGACGCCGTCGGCGCCAACTGCGGCCGCGGCCCGGCTGAGATGGCCACGATCGCGGCCCAGCTCGTCGAGGCCCGGCCCGAGGGCCTGCTGCTGGTCGCCCAGTCGAACGCCGGGCTGCCGCAGGTGGTCGGCGACCACTTCGAGTACGACGCGACGCCGGCCGACATGGCCGAGCACGCCCGCGAGCTGCACAAGCTCGGGATCGACCTCATCGGCGGGTGCTGCGGCTCGACGCCGGCCCACCTCGCCGCGATGAGCGACGCGGTCGGCTAGCGCGCGCCCTGGCGCGACAGCGGCAGCTGCAGCACCTGGCCGGCGGTGAAGCCGACCCGCTCGTAGTCCGCGACCGACGCGTCCGACGGCCAGACCACGAGGGCGTCGAGACGCTTGCGGCCGGCCCAGGCGGTCGTCGCGTCGAGCAGCCGGCCGCCGATCCCGAGGCCACGGCGCTCGGGCACGACGTAGAAGTTCGTCACGTAGCCGATCGCGGTCGGACCCGGCTGCGGGGACGGCGCCTTGTCCACCACGCGCACGAACACGTGCCCGTACAGCTGGAGACCGTCCTCGGCCACGAAGACCTGCCACTCGCCCGCCACCGCGTCCTTGAACCAGGTGGTGTGCCGGTCGACCCACGCCTCCCGTGTCCCCGGGTCGAGCCCGCCTTCCTCGGCCTTCACGTCCCAGCGCATCCCGGCGAGCCGTCGCGCGTCCGTCGCGACCGCCTCGCGCACCACCACCGTCCCCGTGTTCGTCATGCCGGGGACCCTAGCGGGCCGGAGCCGTGAGGTGGGTCACTTCCCTCAGTGCAGCAGCGTCTTGGCGAAGACCGCGAGCGCGCCGAGCATGCCCGCGGCGGCCGCCTCGACCAGCGCCTGCCGCCCGGGCATCCCGGCACGGTGCGCGCCCAGGTAGCCGACCAGCACCAGGAAGGCCACCGAGAAGTCCAGCGCGACGACGGCCGCCGTGGCCCGGTCCAGCCCGAGCAGCAGGCCGCCGACCGCGTAGACGACGAGCGCCGGGATCCCGCCCTTCAGCACGCTGGACTCGTGCCGTGCGGCCTCGCCGATCCGGCGGTGGATGGGCCGCCGGTCGCCGTCGTACTGCATCGCCTGCGTCTTGACGTACACGTGCGCGAGCCAGTACAGGACGAGCACGGCCAGCGTGGCGGCCGCCACGTGCTCCGTGGTCTCGGCGTGGGCGCTGACCGTCGCCAGCACGGCCGCGGTCACGATCCCGCCGTACAGCAGGCCAGCGGGGTCGGCCCCGGCGATCCGGTCGGCCAGGTCGTTCCGTCTCGTGGTCATCGCCGCACCTCCTCGCCCCAGCATCGACCCGGGGCGTGACCACGGCCACAGGCGTCGCGCTTCACCTCGTTGTTACCGCCGAGTAGCCTGAGGGTCCCAACTCAACTCACCCGAGGAGCCTGCGTGCCCCGACAGCTGCGAGAGGTCGTCTTCGTCGACGGTGTGCGGACACCGTTCGGCAAGGCCAAGGGCCAGTACGCCGAGACGCGTGCGGACGACCTGGTCATCAAGTGCATCCGCGAGCTCCTGCGCCGCAACCCGGGCCTGCCGCCCGGGCGCGTCGACGAGGTGGCGATCGCCGCCACCACCCAGATCGGCGACCAGGGCCTGACCATCGGGCGGACGGCGGCGCTGCTGGCCGGCCTGCCGCAGAGCGTCCCCGGCTACGCGATCGACCGGATGTGCGCCGGTGCGATGACCGCGGTGACCACCACCGCCGGCGGCATCGCGTTCGGCTCCTACGACGTGGTGATCGCCGGCGGCGTCGAGCACATGGGCCGGCACCCGATGGGCGAGGCCGTCGACCCGAACCCGCGGATCATGTCGGAGAAGATCGTCGACCCCGAGGCGCTGTCGATGGGCAACACCGCCGAGAACCTGCACGACCGGTACCCGTCGATCACCAAGGACCGCGCGGACGCCTACGCGCTGCGCTCGCAGCAGAAGACCGCCCAGGCCTACGCCGACGGCGTGATCCAGCCCGACCTGGTGCCCGTCGCCGTCCGCACCGCCGAGGCCGGCTGGGGACTGGCCAGCACCGACGAGCCGCCGCGCCCGCAGACCACGCTCGAGGACCTCGCCGGGCTCAAGACGCCGTTCCGCGCGCACGGCCGGGTGACCGCGGGCAACTCCGCCGGGATCAACGACGGCGCGACCGCCGCGCTGCTCGCCGACGAGGAGACCGCCCGCGAGCTGGGCCTGCCGGTCAAGATGCGGCTGGTCTCCTACAGCTTCACCGGCGTCGAGCCCGAGGTCATGGGCGCCGGCCCGATCCCTGCCACCGAGCGGGCACTGGCGCAGGCCGGTCTGACCATCGACGACATCGGTGCGTTCGAGGTCAACGAGGCGTTCGCCGTGCAGGTGCTGGCCTTCCTCGAGCACTTCGGGATCGCCGACGACGACGAGCGGGTGAACCCGTACGGCGGCGCGATCGCCATGGGCCACCCGCTGGCGTCGTCCGGGGTGCGCCTGATGAACCAGCTGGCCCGCCGCTTCGAGGAGCGTCCCGACGTGCGCTACGGCGTCACGACCATGTGCATCGGCATCGGCATGGGCGGCACGGTCATCTGGGAGAACCCGAACTACGACGGAGAGGCCGCCTGATGACGACGACCCCTGACCTGCAGGCGCTGCTCGACCGCGGGGTGGCGCTCTCCCCCGACGAGGTGGTCACCGAGGCCAAGGCCCGCGACGTGGTGCTCCCCCACGGCGCCGGCACGATGGCGCTGATCACCCTGGACAACGGCTTCGACCACACCCGGCCCAACACCTTCGGGCCGAAGTCGCTCGCCTCCCTGAACGCCGCGATCGACGCGGCCCTCGAGCGTGACGACATCACGTCGGTCGGCGTCACCGGCAAGCCGTTCATCCTCGCCGCCGGCGCGGACCTGACCGGCCTGACCGGGATGCGCGGCCGCGACGACGCGCTGCTGATCGCCCGGATCGGGCACGGCGTGTTCCGCAAGCTCGGCGAGGGCGGCAAGCCGTCCTTCGGCTTCGTCAACGGCCTCGCCCTCGGCGGTGGCCTCGAGGTCGCGCTGCACTGCACCTACCGCACCGTGCAGGACTCCGCGCCCGCGCTCGGCCTGCCCGAGGTGATGCTCGGGCTGGTCCCCGGCTGGGGCGGCGCCTACCTGCTGCCGAACCTCGTCGGCGCCGCCACCGCGGTGAAGCTGGTCATCGAGAACCCGCTCAACCAGGGCAGGACCCTCGACGGCCACGCCGCCTTCGAGGCCGGGCTGGCCGACGCCGAGTTCCAGGGCGCCGACTTCCTGGAGCAGTCGCTGCTGTGGGCCGCCCGGGTGCTCACCGGCCAGGTCACCGTCGAGCGTCCCGAGGTGGACCGCGGCGAGGCCTGGGACGCGGCGGTGCAGAAGGGCCGCGGCATCGCGGACTCCAAGACCGGCGGGGCCTCCCCCGCCGCCTACCGCGCGCTGGACCTGCTCGCGGCCGCGAAGACGGCCTCCCGCGACGAGGGCTTCGCCGCCGAGGACGAGGCGCTCGCCGACCTCATGCTCACCCCGGAGCTGGCCGCGAGCCTCTACTCCTTCGACCTGGTGCAGAAGCGCGCGAAGCGACCCGCGGGCGCCCCGGACAAGGCGCTCGCCCGCCCGGTCACCAAGGTCGGCATCGTGGGGGCGGGCCTGATGGCCTCCCAGCTGGCGCTGCTGTTCGTACGCCGGCTCGGGGTGCCCGTCGTGCTCACGGACCTCGACCAGGAGCGGGTCGACAAGGGGGTCGGCTACGTCCACGGCGAGGTGGACAAGCTGCTCGCCAAGGGCCGGGTCTCCGCCGACAAGGCCAACCGGCTCAAGGGCCTGGTCTCCGGGACCGTCGACAAGAGCACGTCGTTCGCGGACGCGGACTTCGTGATCGAGGCCGTCTTCGAGGAGATGAAGGTCAAGAAGCAGGTGTTCGCGGACGTCGAGGCCGTGGTCTCGCCCGAGTGCGTGCTCGCCACGAACACGTCGTCGCTGTCGATCACCGAGATGGCCGCCGACCTCGCGCACCCCGAGCGGGTCGTCGGCTTCCACTTCTTCAACCCGGTCGCGGTGATGCCGCTGCTGGAGATCGTCAAGGGCGAGCAGACCGACGACGCCACGCTGGCCACCGCGTTCGCGACCGGCAAGGCGCTGAGGACGACCAGCATCCTGGTCAAGGACAGCCCGTCGTTCATCGTCAACCGGCTGCTCGGCCGGTTCATGGGCGAGGTCGGGAGGATCGTGGACGAGGGCACGCCACTGGAGGTCGCCGACGGCGCCTTCGCCGGCGTGGCCCCGATGCCGCCGTTCTTCCTGCTGTCCCTGGTCGGGCCGGCCATCGCGCTGCACAACAACGAGACCCTGCACGGCGCGTTCCCGGACCGCTTCTACGTCTCGCCGAACCTGCAGGAGCTGGTCGCGGCCAAGAAGTCGAGCGTCTACCTGCCCGACTTCTCGGTCGACCCGGAGGTGGCCGAGATCTTCCGGCCCCCGGCGGACGGCACGGCGCTGAGCGCGTCCGACGTACGCGCCCGGACGCTGGAGGCGCTCGCCGACGAGGCCCGGCGGATGCTCGACGAGGGCGTCGTCGCGGCCCCGGAGGACCTCGACCTGGCGATGATCACCGGCGCGGGCTTCTCGTTCTGGAACGGCGGGCTCACCCAGCTCCTCGACCGGGAGGGCATCTCGGAGAAGGTCACCGGCAAGCGGTTCCACTGACGCACGACGAAGGCCCCCGGTCCGCGTGGACCGGGGGCCTTCGTGTGTGCGTGCGGCGACGTCAGCGGGTCTCCCGCGTGCCGCCGGCCAGCGACACCGCGAAGACCGTGAGCAGGACCGCGGTCAGGGCGGCGCCCCACCAGGTGGCCTGGCTGACCATGAACGTCACGAACGCGGCGACCGTGGCGGCGAAGGACCACCAGCGGACCACGCCCGCCCGCCACAGACCGGCGGCGGCGAGCGGCAGGGCCAGCGCGAGGGCGGGGATCCCGACCACCATGAAGCCCTTGATGCCCCACATGGTCGAGATCATGTGGTCCTCGACCTGCTTCACGCCCTGGAGCCCGTAGGCGTGCCCGATGCCGGCCTGGTACCAGTCGCTCATCAGCATGCCGGGCAGGGTGACCATGCCGGCGAAGCCGATCACCGCGGCCACCGTGGCCAGCCAGGCGCCGCGGCCCCGGACCAGCGGCGCGACCATCAGGGCGGTGCCGATCCAGAAGGCGTAGGCCCAGTGGTAGCCGGTCGACTTCCACTGCAACGGGTCCGGGTTGTCGATGTAGATCCTGGTCATCTTGTCCCCGCTGAGGCCCGAGGCCGGGTCGGCCAGCGCGCCGAGGACGAGGAACAGCCCGGCGAGGACGGGGCTGGCGACCAGCAGGGCCCGGCGGACGGCCAGCGCGCGCGACCCGCGGGTCGCGGCGGTGCGGGTGGCCGTCTCGAGGCCGGAGGTGAGGGTGGTGGCGGTCATGGTGCTCTCCTGGGTTCGTCCGGGACCGGCGGCCCCGATGACCCAAGACTTCCGTCGAGGCGTCTCAACCGGATCTGTCGTGCGGCGGAAATGCGCCTCAGTCGTACGACGGATCCTCGGCCCGCTCGCCGGCCACCACGACGCCGTTCTCGTAGGCGAAGATCACCGCCTGCACCCGGTCCCGCAGCCCCAGCTTCATCAGCACGTTGCTGACATGCGTCTTCGTGGTGCCCTCGGACACGAAGAGCCGCTCGGCGATGTCGAGGTTGGAGAGGCCCCGCGCCAGCAGCCCGAGCACCTCCATCTCGCGCGGGGTGAGCTGGTCGAGGCGCGGGTCCCGGGGACGCGACGACGGCGCGGCGCGGCGCACGAAGGCGTCGATCACCCGTCGGGTCACGCCGGGCGCGAGCAGCGACTCCCCCGCGGCGACCACGCGGATCGCGGCGGCCAGCTCCTCGGCGGGCGCGTCCTTGAGCAGGAACCCGGACGCGCCCGCCCGGAGCGCCTCGAAGACGTACTCGTCGAGGTCGAACGTCGTCAGCACCAGGACCCGGGTGGGCACCCGGGCCTCCACCAGACGGCGGGTGGCGGCGATGCCGTCGAGCCGGGGCATCCGGATGTCCATCAGCGTCACGTGCGGCTCGAGCCGGGTGACGACCTCGACGGCGTCCTCGCCGTCGGACGCCTCGCCGACGACCTCCAGGTCGGGCTCGGCGGTGAGCAGCGACCGGAACCCGGCCCGCACCATGCCCTGGTCGTCCGCGATCACCAGGGACGTGCGCGCGCTCACGGCGCCTCCGGGAGCGGCAGGTGGGCGGCGAGCAGGACCCCGCCGGACGGCGAGGCCGTCAGGTCGACGGTGCCGTCGTAGAGCGCGACGCGCTCCCGGATCCCGACCAGGCCGTGCCCGCCGGGACCGGGGTCGCGGAGCCCGTGGCCGTCGTCCTCCACCTCGATGTCCAGCGTCCCGTGCCCGTAGCGCAGCCGCACGTCGGCGCGGGTGGCCCCGGAGTGCCGGAGGGCGTTGGTCAGGCTCTCCTGCGCGATGCGGTACGCCGCGAGGTCGACCCCGGCCGGGAGGTCCACCGGCTCACCCTCCACGGAGAGCCGGACGCGCATGTCCCCCGCGCCCACCTTCTCGACCAGCCGACCGAGCTCGGACAGCCCCGGCTGCGGGGCGAGCGAGACCGACTCGCCCTCGGCGCGCAGGACGCCGAACAGCCGGCGCATCTCGGCCAGCGCCTCGCGGGCGGTCGCCTCCACCGCGGCCAGGTCGGCGGCCTCGGCGGCGTGCTCGGGGCCGAGGCGGCGGCGGACCGCCTGGGTCTGGATGGTCACCACGCTGATCGAGTGGGACACGATGTCGTGCAGCTCGCGGGCGATGCGGGTGCGTTCCTCGGCGGCCGCCCGGGCCGCCTCCAGCTCGCGCTCGCGCTCCAGCCGCTCGGCGCGCGCGACGGCCTCGTCGCTGCGCTCGATGCGGCTCTGCACCAGCCCGCCCACCAGCCACGGCCCGACGAAGAACACCAGGCCGGCGGCCAGGTCGCTGGGCACCAGGCCGTGGGCGATGCTCACGCCGACGAACGGCACCACCACCATCAGCAGGCCCGCGTAGCTGCGCGGCGGCCGGGTCTCCGACCCGATCGTGAAGCAGATCAGCACCAGCGACAGCAGCGTCGAGAACTCCCCGTTGGGGTTCATCAGCACGTTGACCGCGGCGATCAGGGCGGTGACGACCAGCGGGGCGACCCGGCGCCACGCCAGCAGCGCCATCGCCAGGCCGCCGACGACGGCGTGCTCCACCGGCGAGGAAACGTCCGGGCTCAGCACCGCCTCGGCCAGCGTCATCACCACGAAGGCCGCCGCGAGCGCGACGTCCACCCGAGGCGGCGCGGGCAGCATCAGCCGCCGTCGTACGACGGGCGTCGTCCCGGTCCCAGTGGCCACGAACGGAACCGTAGAAGAAACAGCCGGCCTCCACATCGGTCTTGCGACAGAGATCCGCTGCCCTACCGGCGGCGAGCAAGACTGGCCGGCATGACCAACGAACCGAACACGTCCCCCCTCGGCACCCGCACGCTGGGCACCGCCTCTCCGTTGACCGTGAGCACCCTCGGCCTCGGCTGCATGGGCATGTCGGAGTTCTACGGCACCGGCGACGAGCAGCAGGGCATCGAGACCATCCACCGCGCCCTCGACCTGGGCGTGACGTTCCTCGACACCGCGGACATGTACGGCCCGTTCACGAACGAGCGGCTGGTCGGCAGGGCGGTCCGGGGCCGCCGGGACGACGTGCAGCTGGCGACGAAGTTCGGCAACGAGCGGGCGGAGGACGGCACCCGGCTCGGCATCAACGGCCGCCCGGAGTACGTCCGCGCCGCCTGCGACGCCTCGCTGGAGCGGCTGGGGGTCGGGCACATCGACCTCTACTACCAGCACCGGGTCGACAAGACCGTGCCGATCGAGGAGACCGTCGGCGCGATGAAGGAGCTGGTCGAGGCGGGGAAGGTCCGCCACGTCGGGCTCTCCGAGGCGTCGCCGGAGACCATCCGCAGGGCGCACGCCGTGCACCCGGTCACGGCCCTGCAGACCGAGTACTCGCTGTTCACCCGCGACCTGGAGGACGAGATCCTGCCGCTGCTGCGGGAGCTGGGCATCGGCCTGGTGCCGTACTCCCCGCTCGGCCGCGGGATCCTCACCGGCGCGATCACGAGGACCGACGACCTCGACGAGCACGACGCGCGGCGCTCGCCGTACTTCCCGCGGTTCTCCGGCGACGCGCTCGACACCAACCTGTCGCTCGTCGCGAAGGTGCGCGAGCTCGCCGACGGCAAGGGCGTGACCCCGGGCCAGCTCGCGCTGGCCTGGGTGCTCGCGCAGGGCCCGGACGTGGTGCCGATCCCGGGCACCAAGCGGGTCACGTACCTCGAGGAGAACGGCGGCGCCGCCGCGATCTCGCTGAGCCCCGAGGACCTGGCCGCGCTCGAGGCGGCCGTGCCCCGGGGCGCGGTGGCCGGCGACCGGTACGGCGACATGAGCTCGATCGACGCCTGAGCCGTCAGGACGCGTCGACCCGCTCGACGATCAGCCGGGCCGCGTGCCGGGCCAGCCGCTCGCCGTCCAGGTGGAACATGCTGCGCAGGACCGGGTCCACGTGTCCCTCGGCGTCCCCGTCCCTCCGGCCGGCCTCGTCGAGCCGGTCGAGGAACGCCCAGAGGCGGTCCTGGCCGAACCGGCGTGCGAGGTAGGCGCAGGCCGCCAGGGACAGGTCGTAGTCGAAGCCCGGGTCGTGGTCGCCGAAGAACGTGCTGGACGGCATCGCGTCGGCGCCCTTGCGGGCCCGGGCCGCGGTCGCGTCCGTCGGCAGCCACCGGGCCGGGTCGGCGCCGCGGGTGGCGACGTAGTCCGCCAACCCCTCCTGCACCCAGGTCGGGGTGTCGCCGCTGGTGCGGGCGAGCGCGACGTGCGTGATCTCGTGGGTGAGCAGGTAGGTGCCCTCGATCTCGTTGCGCGGCAGGTACCGCGGGTTGATCAGCACCCGGGTCGCCACCCGGCGGGTCGGGCTGTCGCTGTCGTCGAACACCGGGAACGCGATCGCCGCCCGGTCCAGGAACCGGGTGCCCATCCGGCGCAGCAGCCGCTCGCTGGACAGCGCGTAGACGACCACGTCGCCGCGCCACTGCTCGGGGACGTCGCGGCGCACGGTCGCCAGGCTCTCCTCGGTCCAGGCCATGATCCGTCCCGCGGAGGACTGCGACGAGCGGTCGAAGATGCCCAGGGCGTCCGCCGAGCGACGTACGACGATCCGGGTGGTGTCCCACGGAGCGTTCCGGGCGCGGTCGCTCTCCCGGTCGGCGAGGTCGTCGTCGGACACGATCCGCCACCGGCCGTCGACCCGGGCGAACGTGAGCGCGTAGTCCGACCGCACCGGCACCGGGTCGAAGCCGCGCAGCTGCAGGCTCTGCTCGACGTAGGGGATGTAGGCGGAGGCGCGGAACCGCCCGGCGGCGAAGTCGCGCGGCCAGGTCGCCCCGGGCGCCTCGAGCGCGAACGTCTGCAGCGGCAGCGCGGCGAGGTTGTCGAAGAGCCGCGCCTGCCGCGCCAGCAGCTGCGCGTCCCCCGGGTCGAGGTCGGCCAGGAACGCCGCCTTGTCGTGCCGGAGCACCGCGGCCGCGCGCCGGTGCAGGACCGCCTGCGCCATCGCGTGCCGCCGCTGCTCCACCTGCATGCCGGTGGGCCGGGAGGCGCGCGACACCGCTGCGGTCGGCGTGCCGGACCGGACGGACGGGACCGCGGACGGGCTGTCGGTCGGGCGGGCCGACCGGCTGGTCGACGGGCTGGGACCCGCGTCCGGCGCCCCCGGGGTGCACGAGGCGAGCAGCCCGGCGACGACCAGTGCCGTCGCGACTCCCCGCAGCCCCCGCCCTGGCGTCACAGCGAGAAGGTTAGTCGGCGCGGGCCTCAGCTCCGCAGGTAGGACGCGCCGTTCACGTCGATGATCGTGCCGGTCGCGAACCGGGCCGCCGGCGAGGCCAGCCACAGCACGGCCGCGGCCACCTCCTCGGGGCGGGCGACCCGGCCGGTCGGCGACTGGGCGCGCACCTCGTCACCGCGTGGGCCGTCGAGCACCCGGCGGGCCATGTCCGTCTCGACGAAGCCGGGTGCGACGGTGCCGACGGTGATGCCGTGCGGCGCCAGCGCCTGTGCCATCGACTGCCCGAACGCGTTCAGGCCGGCCTTGGACGCGCCGTACGCCGGGCACTCGGGCTCCCCGCGGAAGGCGCCCCGGCTGGACACGTTCACGACCGCGCCGCCGCCGCGCGCGAGCAGGTGCGGCAGGGCGCAGAACGTCGCGTTGGCCGCGCCGGTGAGGTTGGTGGCCAGCGTGCGCGTCCAGGCCTCCTGCCACGCGGCGAAGTCCGTCTCCAGCGGCGGGTGCGCGAGGAACACCCCCGCGTTGTTGACCAGCACGTCGAGCCCGTCGAGCGCCGCGGCGGCCTCCTCGACCATCGCGCGCACCTGCCCGGCGTCGGTGAGGTCCGCCTGCACCAGCACGTGCCCGGTGCCGGGCAGCCCGTCGCGGACGCGCTCGGCGGCCTCGCGGGAGCCGC
The DNA here is from genome assembly GCA_035718765.1 of Nocardioidaceae bacterium. Taxonomy (GTDB): domain Bacteria; phylum Actinomycetota; class Actinomycetes; order Propionibacteriales; family Nocardioidaceae; genus Nocardioides_B. Next base: position 810 of record DASTGV010000467.1, on the reverse strand, counting down.
CGTAGTGCACCGCGACCCGGTCCCCCTCGGCGGCGAAGGCGGCGGCCACCGCGGCCCCGATCCCCCGTGAGGCGCCGGTGACGAGGACGGCGCGGCTCATCGCGGCGCCCGGGCGAGGTCGGCGACGCCGGCCAGCAGCCGGTCGACGTCCTCCTCGGAGGTGTACGGCGCGAGCCCGGCCCGCACCGCACCGGTGTCGCCGAGGCCGATCCACCGGGAGGTCTCGATCGCGTAGAAGCTGGACGCGGGCGCGTTCACGCCGGCGGCGGCCAGCGACTCGTGCACCTCCCGGCCCGCGCGGCCCTCCACCGAGAACAGCACCGTCGGCGTACGACGGGCGGGGCGGCCGTAGCGGCGCACCCCGTCGATCGCGTCGAGCCCGGACAGCAGCCGCTCGAACAGCACCTCCTCGTAGGTCTCGACCCGCTGCATGGACTCGAGGACCCGGCCGCGCCGCTCCACGGCCTGCCCCGGCGCCAGGTCCGCGACGAAGTCCACCGTCGCGGTGACGCCGGCGAGCAGCTCGTAGGGCAGGGTGCCGAGCTCGAACCGCTCCGGCACCTGGTCGGTGGAGGGCAGCAGCTTGTCCGGGTGCACCAGCTCCAGGAGGGCCGGGTCGGCGGCGAGCACGCCGAGGTGCGGGCCGAAGAACTTGTAGGGCGAGCAGGCGTAGAAGTCGGCCCCGAGGTCGCGGACCGACACCGGGGCGTGCGGGGTGAGGTGCACGCCGTCCACGAACAGCAGGGCACCCGCCTCGTGCACGTGCGCGGCGATGCCGGCGAGGTCGGGCCGGGTGCCGAGCAGGTTCGA
>DASTGV010000466.1:0-2912 GCA_035718765.1 Nocardioidaceae bacterium | reverse complement strand
TGCCGTGATACCAGTCGTTCTACCTGTCGAGACGGCTCCGGGCGCGCCCTAGGCCCGGCGGAACCACGCCGCCGTGTCCGGCGCGATCCTTCCGTCGACCGGGTCGGCGCCGCTGGACAGCAGCAGCTCGCCGGCGACCTCCGGCAGGCGCGCCGTACGCGAGCCGCAGTTGACCATGCAGACCAGGTCGCCGCGGGTGAACGCGAACGTGCCCGGCGCCGTGGCCAGCAGCTCGACCGCGTCGGGCAGGCCCGCGCGGACCTCCCGGCGCAGCCGCAGCATCCGCTTGAAGAACGCCAGCGTCGAGCCCTCGTCCGCGGACTGCGCCTCGACGGTGAGGCCCGCCCAGTCGTCGGGCATCGGCAGCCACGGCTGGCCCTCGCCGGGACCGAAGCCGTACGGCGCCTGCTGGCCGGACCACGGGATCGGCACCCGGCAGCCGTCGCGGCCGACCGGGTCGCCGCCGCGGTGGTAGGACGGGTCCTGCCGCAGCTCCGGCGGCACGTCGACCTGCTCGAGGCCGAGCTCCTCGCCCTGGTAGACGTACGCCGAGCCGGGCAGCGCCATCATCGTGAGCGCGGCCGCCCTGGCCCGGGCGACGCCGGTCGCGCCGCCGCCGTAGCGGGTCGTCTCGCGGACCACGTCGTGGTTGGACAGCACCCAGGTCGGCGTACCCCCGACCAGGCCGACGGAGTCGAACGTGTCCACGACGACCTTGCGGAACGCGGCGGCCGACCATCTCGCCTCGAGCCAGGTGAAGTTGAACGTCTGCTGGAGCTCGTCCTCGCGGATGTAGCGCGCCATCGCCTCGGGGGTGCCGGCGCACGCCTCGGCCACCGCCATCCGCTCGCCCTCGTAGGAGTCGAGGAGCTTGCGCCACTCCCGGTACACCTCGTGCACCTGCGGCTGGTCCCACATCGGGTGCGGCAGCTTGTGGTGCCGCTCGCGGGGCATCAGCTCGGGGTGCTTGTAGAGGCCGTGCGCGGCGTCCACCCGGAAGCCGTCGACGCCACGGTCCAGCCAGAACCGCAGGATCGCGTCGAACTCGTCGTGGACCTCGCGGTTCCACCAGTTGAGGTCGGGCTGGCTGACGTCGAAGAGGTGGAGGTACCACTGGCCGTCCTCGACCCGCGTCCAGGCCGGGCCGCCGAAGACCGACAGCCAGTTGTTCGGCGGCTTCTGGCCGTCCCGGCCGGTGCCGTCCCGGAAGACGTAGCGCTCCCGCTCGGGGCTGCCCGGACCCGCGGCGAGGGCGGCCCGGAACCACGGGTGCTCGGTCGAGGAGTGGTTGGGCACGACGTCCACGATCACCCGGATGCCGACCTCGTGGGCCGTCGCGAGCATCGCGTCGAAGTCGTCGAGCGTGCCGAACAGCGGGTCCACGTCGCGGTAGTCCGCCACGTCGTAGCCGTGGTCGTGCTGCGGCGAGGGGTAGAACGGCGTGATCCACACCGAGTCGACGCCGAGGTCGGCGAGGTACGGCAGCCGTCGCCGGATGCCGGCCATGTCGCCGACACCGTCACCGTTGCCGTCGGCGAAGCTGCGGACGTAGATCTGGTAGCACACGGAGTTCTGCCACCACGGGCTGCTGGGGGAGTCGATTTGCACGTTCCAATTGCAGTGGAGACAGGGGGCCCGCGTCAACCGGGGCCCGTCAGCCGAACACGGACGGGTCGACCGCGACCCACACGTGCCGGGCCGCCGCCACGACCCGCCCGTCCGCGTCGTAGAGCGTGCTGGCGGTGAAGGACTTGCGGCCGTCGCGGCCCAGGAACCGGCCGACCACGACGTGCGGCTCGCCGACCACCGGCCGGGCGTCGACCCGGGCGGTCATCCGGCCCAGCACGCACGGCCGTCCCTCGAGGTCCTCCGACCAGCCGCCGACGCAGTCGAGCGCGGCCCAGGTGACGCCGACCCCGCAGTGCTGCACGCCGTCGACGAGGTCGCTGGACTCGGCGTGGCCGGGGCCCGGGACCCAGACCGAGGCGACGTGCCCGCGGTCGTCACCCACCGGCCCCGGGAAGATCCGCAGCCCGTCGCCGTCGGCACGGTCCGGGCCGCAGGCGAAGCAGGTCGGGAAGGGATGCCCCACCAGCCCGGGGTAGCCGAGCATCGCCGCGGCCGCCACGTCCGGCGGCACCTCGTCGACGGCGTCGAGCACCAGGTCGACCGCCCGCGCGGTGGCCACCACCCCGTCGTCGACGGACAGCGTGGTGCCGTCGTCGCCGGTGGTCACCCTCATCGGGGTCTCCAGCGGCGGCGGCCGGCGCAGCGTCACCTCGACGGGGCCACTGGCCGACACCCGCTCGGCCAGGGACCCCGAGACGAAGCCGCCGTTGCCGGAGCGGGCCGGGCCGTTGAAGCGGGCCGGGACGATCAGGTCGGTCATCGTCTGACGCGGTCGTAGCGCGCGAGCGCCTCGGTCCGCTCCTCCTTGTGGTCAACGATCGGTTCCGGGTAGCCCTCGGGCACCCCGTCGGGCGCGGTCGACGGCTCGTGCACGAACTTCGGGTCCAGGTCGCGCAGCTCGGGCACCCAGCGCTTCACGTAGCTGCCCTCGGGGTCGAATTTCGCGCCCTGCGTGGTCGGGTTGAACACCCGGAAGTACGGCGCGGCGTCGGTGCCGCACCCCGCGGTCCACTGCCAGCCGTGCTGGTTGGACGCGAGGTCACCGTCGACGAGCCACTGCATGAAGTGCCGGGCGCCGTGCTGCCACTCGACGTGCAGGTCCTTGACCAGGAAGCTCGCAACGATCATCCGCACCCGGTTGTGCATCCAGCCCGTCGCCCGCAGCTGCCGCATGCCGGCGTCCACGATCGGGAAGCCGGTGCGGCCCTGCTTCCAGGCGTCGAGGTGGTCGGTCGGGTCGTCGTACTGCATCTTCGCGAACTCGGGACGCAGGTACTCCCGCG
>DASTGV010000465.1:0-7725 GCA_035718765.1 Nocardioidaceae bacterium | reverse complement strand
GCCGCCAGGAGGGCAGGCTGACGGGTGCCCGGAAGCGTGACGATCGTGCCTCCGCTCGCAGCGAGCTCGACTTCCCCCAGTACGCACACCAGCACGGGTGGCCCTCCTCGTGCCAGCGTGCTCTTCCCGCTCGTCCGATGTCGAGGGCGACATCTACCGGTGGGTCATCCCAGCTTCGTCTCGACGCCCTCGACCGGCCACGGCATCGCCACGCCGGTGGCGGAGTGGCAGCGGTAGCCGTTGGGGTTCTTGGCGAGGTACTGCTGGTGGTGGTCCTCGGCGTAGTAGTACGTCGGGGCGGGCTTGATCTCGGTGGTGATCGGGCCGTAGCCGCGCTGCATGATCAAAGGCTCGTAGGCCGCGCGTAGCCGCTTGGCGGTCTCGGCCTGCTCGTCGGAGAGCGTGTACACCGCCGAGCGGTACTGGGTCCCGACGTCGTTGCCCTGCCGCATGCCCTGCGTGGGGTCGTGGAACTCGAAGAACGCCTTCACCAGGTCGCCGTAGGACACCTTGGCCGGGTCGAACACGACGCGCACGGCCTCGGTGTGCCCGGTCTGCCCGGAGCAGACCTCCTCGTACGACGGGTGCGGGGTCGACCCGCCGGCGTACCCGACCGATGTCGACCAGACGCCCGGCATCCGCCAGTAGATCTCCTCGGCGCCCCAGAAGCAGCCGAGCCCGAAAACCGCGACCTCGAAGCCTTCGGGGATGTTGTCCTGGTTCGTCACCACCGGGGTGCCGAGCACCACGTGCTGGTCACGGAGGGTGAACCACTGCTCCGTGCGGCCCTTGAGGGCCTGGTCGGGCGTGGGGATCTCGAGCTTGTGGCGGTTGAACAGCACTGGCACTCCTTCTCCTCAGAGGTGGTTCGTCGTGGACAACGCCCCGGACGGCCGGAAACTTCCCCGCCGATAGGCTGCCCGGCATGAGCGAGCACAGCCAGAAGTCCGGTTTCGAGACGCGTGCGATCCACGCCGGCTACGAGCCCGACCCCACGACCGGAGCGGTGATCCCGCCCATCTACGCGACCAGCACCTACAAGCAGGACGGCGTCGGTGGGCTGCGCGGCGGCTACGAGTACTCCCGCTCCGGGAACCCGACCCGGACCGCCCTCGAGGGGAACATCGCCGCCCTGGAGGAGGGCGAGCGCGGCTTCGCGTTCGCCAGCGGCCTGGCCGCGGAGCACACGCTGCTCGCCGCGGTCACGAAGCCGGGCGACCACGTGGTGATCCCGGACGACGCGTACGGCGGGACGTACCGCCTCTTCGCCAAGGTCGAGGAGCCGCGCGGTCTCGCGCACACGCCCGCGCCGGTGTCCGACGTGGACGCCGTGCGCGCCGCGATCCGGCCGGGGGAGACGAAGGTGGTGTGGGTCGAGACCCCCACGAACCCGCTGCTCAACATCGGCGACATCGAGGCGCTGGCGGCCGTCGCCCACGACGCCGGTGCGCTGCTCGCCGTGGACAACACGTTCGCGTCGCCGTACCTCCAGCAGCCGCTCACCCTCGGTGCCGACGTCGTCGTGCACTCGACCACGAAGTACTGCGGCGGCCACTCCGACGTCGTCGGCGGTGCGCTGGTCGTGCGCGACCTGGACCTGGCCGAGCGGATCGGCTTCCACCAGAACGCCATCGGCGCCGTCTCCGGGCCGTTCGACTCCTGGCTGACGCTGCGCGGCCTGAAGACCCTCGGCGTCCGGATGGACCGGCACTGCGACAACGCCGAGAAGGTCGTCGACTTCCTGACCCGGCACCCGGCGGTGTCGCAGGTGATCTACCCCGGCCTCGCCGAGCACCCCGGGCACGCGGTCGCCTCGAAGCAGATGAAGAGGTACGGCGGCATCGTGTCCTTCCGGGTCGCCGCAGGGGAGCAGGCCGCGCTCGACGCCTGCGCGAGGGCGCAGGTGTTCACGCTCGCCGAGTCGCTCGGCGGGATCGAGTCGCTGATCGAGCACCCGGGCCGGATGACGCACGCCTCGGTGGCCGGGACCGACCTGGAGGTGCCCGCGGACCTGATCCGGCTGTCGGTCGGCATCGAGACCGTCGACGACCTGCTCGCGGACCTCGACCGCGCCCTGCACACCAGCGCCGGCTGAGGTGCCCGCGCACCCGGAGGTCGAGGAGCGCGGAGCGCCGGCGGCGCCCGTGCTGGTCGCCTGCGTGGACTTCGGCTCCACCTTCACCAAGGCCGCGCTGGTGGACGTGACGACCGGGGACCTGCTGGCGACGGCCGGCCACCGCACCACCGTCGACACCGACGTCCTGGACGGCTGGGACGCCTGCCTGACCGAGCTGACGGCGGCCGACCCGCGGGCCCGGCACGCCGAGGTGCTGGCCTGCTCGTCGGCGGGCGGGGGGCTGCGGATCGCGGTGGTCGGCAACGAGGCGCTGGTCACGGCGGAGGCCGGGCGCCGGGTGGCGCTCTCGAGCGGCGGCCGGGTCGTGCACGTCGCGAGCGGCGGCCTGGCCCGGGCCGACGTGAAGGAGCTGCGGGCCGCAAAGCCCGACGTGCTGCTGCTCGTCGGCGGCACCGACGGCGGGAACGCCGAGGTGCTGCTGGCCTGCGCGACGACGCTGGCCAGGGCCCGGTGGCGCGGTCCGGTGGTGGTCGCCGGCAACGTCGACGCCCGCGACGAGGTCGCCGCCCTGCTCGACGACGCCGGCACGCCGCACGTCCTGGCCGACAACGTGGTGCCGCAGATCGGGGTGCTCGCGCCCGGCTCGGCCCGGGCCGCGATCCGCGAAATGTTCCTGCGGCACGTGATCGGCGGGAAGCACCTGTCGAAGCGCGCCGACTTCACCGCGATGGTGCGCGGCGCCACCCCCGATGTCGTGCTCACCGCCGTCGAGCTCCTCGCCCGCGGGCTGGACGAGGAGCACCCGGGCGCCGGCGACGTGGTCGTCGTCGACGTCGGCGGCGCGACGACCGACGTGCACTCGGTCGTCGAGACCGACCCGGAGGACGCCGGGCTGGCCCGCGAGGTGGTCGCCACGGTCCCGGTCAGCCGGACCGTCGAAGGTGACCTGGGCATGCGCTGGAGCGCGGTGCCGACGGTCGCGGAGGGCGTCGCCGCCGGGCTGCTCGAGGACGGCGAGCGGCTCCACCGCGCCGCCGAGGTACGGCACGCCGACCCCGCCTTCCTGCCCCGCGACGCGGCGGACCGTGACGACGACGAGGCCATTGCGGGCGCCGCTGTCGGGGTCGCGCTGCGCCGGCACGCGGGTCGCCGCCAGGTCGCCTTCGACGCGGGCGACCGGGTCGTCGAGCGCAGCGGCAAGGACCTGCGCGAGGTCGACCTGCTCGTCGGGTCCGGCGGGGTGCTGCGCAACAACGGCGAGGAGCTGTGCTCCCGGGTGCTCGGGTCGGTCACCGGGGACGACGTACCGGGTGGGTGGCAGCTGCCCCGGGCGCCCCGGGTCGTGGTCGACCGCGACTACGTGCTCGCGCCGGCCGGCCTGCTGGCCGAGCGGCACCCGGCCGCGGCGTACGCGCTGCTCGGCCGGCTGCGCCGACACCCGGTCGGGCTGGGCGCCGACCCGTCACTTCCTGCGTGACACGCCGGTGAAACTGCCGACCAGGTGACGGGTCGGCGTAACCGGGGTCCGTGGGCGGTGGGACATAGCCTGAGCCCATGGGAGTGGGCAGCAGGGTCACGTCGGGCATGTCCCGGCTGAAGCGGCAGCAGCAGCGCAAGTCCGACGAGCGGTTCGCGGAGCGGTTCGCGCAGCAGTGGGCGTCGATGCGAGCAGCCAGCCGCGTCGAGGAGGAGCCGGTGAGCATCCACGCGGGGGAGTCGAACTACGCGCCGGCCCGGGTGCCCTACGGCGTCGACCTGGCGGCCCAGTGGTCGTGGCGGCTGCTCGTGGTGGCGGCGGCGGGGCTGATCGTGGCCCGCGGGATCGGGATGTTCGCGGTCGTCGTGCTGCCGGTGGTGATCGCCCTGCTACTGGCCGCGCTGCTGATCCCCGTGGTGGAGGTGCTGCACCGGGCCCGGCTGCCCCGCGGGGTGGCGTCCCTGCTGGTGGTGCTCGGCGCGATCGGGCTGCTGGTGCTGCTGCTGACGTTCGCCGGGCAGCAGATCGCGCAGGGCGCCAACGACCTGGCCAAGCAGGTGGTCAGCGGCCTCGAGCAGATCCGGGTCTGGCTCAAGACCGGGCCATTGCATGCGAGCGACAGCCAGATCAACGCCTACATCAAGTCCGCGCAGGACGCCGTGACCACGAGCAACGAGCAGATCGTCTCCCGGCTGACGGAGGTCGGCACCGCGCTGAGCCACATCGTGGCCGGGTTCTTCATCATCCTGTTCGCGACCTACTTCTTCCTCGCCGACGGCAACCGCATCTGGTCCTGGGTCGTGCGGATCTTCCCGCGGGCCTCCCGGGAGCGGGCCGACTCCTCCGGGCGGATCGCCTGGACCTCGCTCACCGCGTTCGTGCGCGCCACCGTCATGGTCGCGTTCACCGACGCGCTAGGCGTGATGCTCGTCGCCGCCATCTTGCAGGTGCCGTTCGTGTTCGCGATCGGGGTTCTGGTGTTCATCGGCGCCTTCATCCCGATGATCGGTGCGCTGCTGTCCGGCTCGGTCGCGGTCCTGGTCGCGCTGGTCGCGCAGGGCCCGGTCGTCGCGCTGATCATGCTCGGCGGCGTGGTGGCGGTGCAGCAGCTCGAGGCGCACGTGCTCCAGCCGTTCCTGCTCGGCCGGCTGGTCTCCGTCCACCCGCTCGGCGTGATCGTCGCGATCGCCATGGGCGTGCTGGTGGCCGGCATCGCGGGGGCGCTGGTCGCGGTCCCGCTCGTCGCCTCCCTCAACGCCGTCGTCCTGCACCTCGCGGACTCCAGCCGGACGGACCGCGAGGCAGAGGAGCTGCCGGTCGGCGACGCGCCTTAGGACGCAGGAGAGCCCGGGCCCCTCCACGGGGCCCGGGCTCTCGGGCTGTCAGCAGCCGGCCGGCGTCAGTGCGTGACCACGACCTCGGGCTCGGCGGCGCTGGCCGACGGCAGGACCTCGCGGGTCCCGAGCGGCTTCTCCTTGAGGAAGAACGCCACGATCAGCGCGACCGCCACCAGGGGTACGGCGGACAGGAACACGTCGTGCAGCGAGGCGCTGAACGCACCGGTCACCAGCGAGTGCACCGGCTCGGGCAGGGCCTTGATGGCCTGCACGTTGTTCGCGGCGTCGCCCACGTTCGCCGGGGTCTGGCCGGCCGGCACGCCCTTGAGCGCGTCGGCGATGTGCACGGTCAGCCGGCTCGACAGGATCGCGCCGAACAGCGCGGTGCCGAACGAGCCGCCCATCTGCCGGAAGAACGCCACCGAGCTCGTGGCGACGCCCATGTCGCTGCGGTCGACCGAGTTCTGCACGACCGTGATCAGCACCTGCATGGTGAAGCCGAGGCCGGCGCCCAGGACGTACATCGACAGGCCGGCGTACCAGTACGGCGAGCTCGCGGTCAGCGACGACAGCATGACCAGCGCACCGATCACGATGGTCGCGCCCAGGATCGGGTAGATCTTGTAGCGGCCGTTGCGGGTCATCAGCTGGCCCGCGGTGATCGAGGTGGTGAAGATGCCGACCACCATCGGGACCATGGCCAGGCCGGACTTCGTCGGGCTCATCCCGTCGACGACCTGCAGGTAGACCGGGATGAAGATCATCGAGCCGAACATCGCGATGCCGATGAGGAAGCCGAACAGGTTCGAGATCGAGAAGATCGAGTTGCCGAAGAGCCGCATCGGGATGATCGGCTCCGCGGCCCGGTTCTCGACGAACACGAACAGCGCGGCGAGCAGCACGCCCGCGACGAGCAGCGCGAGGCTGGTGCCGGACGTCCAGCCCAGGTCCGGGCCGGCCCACGCGGTGTAGAGCAGGAACGAGGAGACCGAGGCGACGACGACGGCGGCGCCGAGGTAGTCGATGCTGTGGTTGCGGCGCACGTGCGGCATCTTCAGGGCGGCCGAGGTGATGACCAGCGCCACCAGGCCGATCGGGATGTTCATGAAGAAGATCCACTGCCAGCCGGGTCCGTCGGCGAACCAGCCGCCGAGCACCGGGCCGAGCACGGACGACGTACCGAAGACCGCGGCGAAGTAGCCCTGGTAGCGGCCGCGCTCGCGCGGCGGGATCACGTCACCGATGGTGGCCATCGCCAGCGCCATCAGGCCGCCGCCACCGAGGCCCTGGATCGCGCGGAACGCGATGAGCTCCTCGATGTTGTGCGACCAGCCGGCGAGCAGTGAGCCGACCAGGAACGTGATGATCGCGATCTGGAAGAGCAGCTTGCGGCCGTAGAGGTCGGAGATCTTGCCCCACAGCGGGGTGGAGGCGGTGGCGGCCAGCATGTACGCCGTCACGACCCACGACAGCTTGTTCAGGCCGCCGAGGTCGGAGGTGATGCGGGGGAGGGCGGTTCCCACGATGCTCTGGTCGAGAGCCGAGAGGAACATGCCCACCATCAGGCCGGCCATCACCACGAGGATCTGCTTGTGGCTGAGGTAGCCGTTGGAGTCGGGGGTCATGCGGAGTGCTCCTGGGTGTCGTTGGAGTCGGTGCCGGCGTCGCCGGAGGTCATCAGGGTCTGCACGAGCCGGTCGAGCAGCGCGCGCAGGGTCTCCCGCTCGTCGTCGGAGAAGTCGTCGAGGGCGGAGGAGATCACGTGCCGGCGGGTCTCGAACGCCTGGGCCAGGCAGGTGTTGCCGTGCTCGGAGACGGTGACCCGGCTGGCGCGGCCGTCGTCGGGGTCCTCGGTGCGCTCGAGCAGGCCGCGGTCCTCGAGCTGCTTGGCGTGCCGGCTGACCGTCGAGGCGTCCAGGCCGAGCACGTGTGCCATCGCGGAGACCCGCATCGGGCCCTGGTGGCTGAGCAGCTTGAGCAGGGGGAAGGCCGAGTAGTCGATCACGTCGCCCGGCTGGCGCTGCCGCATCCGCCGGCCGAGCGCCATCATCAGGCTCATCACGGCGTCCTCGGCCGTCTCCGGGGCGGGGATCGGCCCGGTGAGCACGGAAGGGGAAGATTGCATGCGTCAAGCATACATCTCCTTGCGTGCGTCATGCATGTAATTGGCGAGATGTCCGCCACACCGCGACGACTCCGCGGCCACCCGACGCCCGCACGTCCGACCGAGCCGGTCGAGACCACACAGTTGGCCACCTCCTAGGGTGATCGCCATGACGGCTGAGACGAGCGGCAAGGGCGCCGTACGGATCCCGACGATCGACGACATCCGCACCGCCCGGGAGGTGCTCGAGGGGGTCTCGATCTACACCCCGATGGAGGGGGCCCGCTGGCTCTCCGACCTGGCCGGCGGACGGGTCCTGATCAAGGCGGAGAACCTCCAGCGCACCGGGTCGTTCAAGATCCGCGGCGCCTACCTGCGGATGTCGCGGCTCTCCGCCGAGGAGAAGGCCAACGGCGTGGTCGCGGCCAGCGCCGGCAACCACGCGCAAGGCGTCGCGCTCGCCGCGAAGATGCTCGGCATCCACGCGACCGTGTTCATGCCCGAGGGTGCGCCCATCCCGAAGGAGAAGGCCACCCGCGGGTACGGCGCGGACGTCCGGTTCCACGGCCACAGCGTCGACGACGCCCTGGTGGCGGCCAAGGCGTTCGCCGCCGAGACCGGGGCGGTGCTGATCCACCCGTTCGACCACATCGACATCGTCACCGGTCAGGGCACGACGGGCCTGGAGATCGTCGAGCAGTGCCCGGACGTGCGCACGGTCGTGGTGCCG
>DASTGV010000464.1:0-23257 GCA_035718765.1 Nocardioidaceae bacterium | reverse complement strand
GGCATCTCGCAAACTCAACCCCGCGCACAACAGGTCCATCAACCGCTCACGGGTCCGCGCAGGATGAGCCATCACAACACTCCGATCAACGAGCGTTGCTTCGACCGTATGAATCCGCCACGCGGATCTCAGCCATTTCGTCACGGACTACCCGGGGACGGGGGTCAGACGGCCTGCAGCCCGTCGCCGTCGACGGCCACCTGGACGGGGTCGATGATCTCGAAGGAGAAGATGCCCTGCGGCTCCTGGTTGCGGAAGCCGACCAGCACCCAGGACCCGTCGCGGCGCTGCACGAGCGGGGCGGCGAACAGGGTCGGCTCGGCCCGGAACGGCACCGCCTTCGACACGTCCCAGGGCCCGAGCAGCGAGCCGCCCGGCTCGCCGACGACCGACCAGGTGCACCAGTGGCCGTGCTCGGCCTTGCGGGCCTCGCTCTGCTCCTCGGGGTGGCAGGTGAACACCAGCACCGGCCGGCCGTCGACCACGCGGACCTGCGGCACCTCGATCTGCCCGAAGCCCGACGGGTCGCCCGAGACCGGCGGCTGCACCTCCCAGGACACGAGGTCCTGCGACCGCGCGTGCGCGAGCACCCCGTCGGCGTACCGCTCGGTGCCCTTCAGCCGCGCGGTGACCAGCATGTGCCAGCCGTCGCCGCCGGGGTCGCGGAAGACGAACGGGTCGCGCCAGGTCTCGCTGGCGGACGGGTCCTCGTCGAGGGTCTTGTACCAGCGGCCGTCCGCCGAGAGTGCCGGCGCGTCGGTGGTACGGCGCCAGTGGTGCAGGTCGTCGGACTCCACGACGCCGACCCGCTGGTCCCTGAGCACGTGCCCGCGGTGGGTGTTCAGCGCGGTGTAGAACATCCGCCAGGTGCCGTCGTCCGCCCGCACCGTCGAGCCGGTCCAGAGCGCGAGGTCGTCCCAGCCGCCCTCGGACGGCAGCAGGGTCGTGCCCCGGTCGGTCCAGTCCACGAGGTCGGTCGAGGTGGCGTGGCCGATGACGGCGCGGGCGTGCCGCCGTGTTGGGTCCTCGAGCGCACGCGGCGCCTTGAGGACGTAGAGGTGGTAGGTCTCGCCGTCGTCGGCGACCCAGCTGTCCCAGACCCAGTCGTCGGGCAACCGCAGCATGCAGGCTCCTCGTGTGGACGTCGGGGCAGCGTACCGACGCCGGGTCACGCCTCGCGCGGGGCGACCGGGAGCCGAACGTGCACCGTCGTCTCGCCCGGCCGGGAGTCGATGGAGATGTCGCCGTGGTGGCGCTCCACCACGATGCGCCGGGCGATGTCGAGGCCGAGCCCGGTGCCGGAGTCCACGTCCTTGGTCGTGTAGAACGCCTCGAACGCGCGGGCGGCGACCGCCGGAGACATCCCCGACCCGGAGTCGACGACCTCGACCACGTCGTGGTCGTCCTCCTCCCGGGTGACCAGGCGCAGCGTGCCCTCGCCGTCCATCGCGTCGACCGCGTTGTCGACGAGGTTGGTCCAGACCTGGTTGAGCTCGCCGGCGTACGCCTCGATCTTCGGTACGTCGTCGCCGTACTCGCGCACCACGGTGACCGCCGCGTCGCGGAGCTTGTGCCCGAGCATCACCAGCGTGCTCTCCAGGCCGTCCCGGACGTCGATCCGCTGCCGCGAGGCGCGGTCCATCTGCGAGTAGGAGCGGACCGCGGAGACCAGCTCGGAGATCCGCCGGGTGGACTCCTTCACCTCGGTCAGCAAGGTGGCGGCCGCGAACGTGCTCGCCACCCACCGCAGCGCCGGTTCCAGGGCCGAGCCGGCGAGCACCTCGGCGACGCGCTCGCACCAGGCGACGTCGGCCCCGGCGGCCGCGAGCGGTGGCGCGAGCAGCCAGCCCTCCGGCACGCCGTGCGCGCTCATCCAGGTGGACAGGTCCTGCTCGCGCTCGGCGAGCTCCAGCGGGTCCGGTACGCCGGCGGGCGGCTCGACCTGCTGGCGGAGCGCGTCCAGCCCGGCGAACTGGGCCGCCGTGATCTCGTCGTGCGCCAGCCGGCCCAGCGAGGACAGCAGGGCCTGGCACGTCGTCCCGAGGGCGTCGGCCGCGCGGCTCGCGGCGGAGGCCGGGTTGTTGATCTCGTGGGCCAGCCCGGCGGCCAGGGTGCCGAGCGTGACCAGCGCGCCGCGCTGCCGGGCCGTGGACTCGATCGAGCGGGCGGTCCGGTACACCCCCTCGATGAGGTGCCCGCCGAGCGGGAACCACGCGTCGGACAGCGACCGCAGCACCCCGGCCGGCACCCGGAGGACCCGGCCGGGGGTCACGCCGCGGCCGGTCGCGAGGTAGACACCCTGCTCGTCCCAGGCGCGGAACCCGCCGGCCCAGCGGCCCGGCACGTCCATCCGGGCCACCACCGTGTCCTCGCGGCCGACGTGCCGGAGGAGGTCGATGCTGCCGTCGACCAGCACCCACCAGTAGTCGGCGTGCTCCCCCTCGCGGAAGAGCACCACGCCCGGCTCGACCGGGACGTCCTCGCCGCCCGCGAGCAGCTCGCCCAGCTGGTCGTCGGTGAGCCCCGCCAGGAGGGGCAGCTGCCGCAGGTCGTCGACCCGCATCAGGTCGTCGCCAGGTAGCGGTGCACGAGGTACACCGACATCGCGCCCTCGCCGACGGCGGAGGCCACCCGCTTCATGGAGTCGAGGCGTACGTCGCCGGCGGCGAAGACACCGGGGACGCTCGTCTCGAGCGCGAGCGGCGGTCTCGCCAGCGGCCAGCGGCGGCCCTGCTCGGAGGCGACGAGCTCCGGCCCGGTGAGCACGAACCCGAGCTGGTCGCGGACGACGTCCGGGCCGAGCCAGTCCGTGCGCGGAGCGGCGCCGATGAAGACGAACAGCCAGCCGGCCGACACGTCCTCGGTGCGGCCGGTGTCGCGGTCGACGAGGGTGAGCGTCTCGAGGTGGCCGTCGCCGTGGGCGGCGGCCACCTCGGTGCGGGTCCGGACCTCGATGGTGGGGACCGAGGTGACCCGCTCGACGAGGTACTGCGACATGGAGGCCCGGAGGTCGCCGGACCGGACGACGAGGACGACCCGCTTGGCGAAGCGCGACAGGTTCAGCGCCGCCTGGCCGGCCGAGTTGGCCGCCCCGACGACGTACACGTCCTCGTCCTGGCACTGGGCCGCCTCGGCCGCGTTGGCGCCGTAGTAGACGCCTCGGCCGGTGAGCTCGTCGAGGCCCGGCGCCGCGAGCCGCCGGTAGGAGACCCCGGTCGCGGCGACGACGGCACGTGCCTCGATCTCGCCGGCCCCGGACAGCAGTACGGCGCGCACCGGCCCGCGCGTCTCGAACCCGACCACGTCGCGCGCCAGCACCATCTCGGCGCCGAAGCGGGACACCTGGGCCAGGGCCCGGTGCGCCAGGTCGGCGCCGCTCAGGCCGCGGGGGAAGCCGAGGTAGTTCTCGATCGCGGCGCTCTGCCCGGCCTGGCCGCCGGGAGCCTCGCGCTCCACGATCACGGTGCTCAGCCCCTCGGACGCGGCGTACACCCCGGCCGCCAGCCCGGCCGGGCCGCCGCCGACGATGCACACGTCGTAGAGCGGCTGCTGCGCGCTGGTGTGCAGGCCGAGGGCGCCCGCCAGCTCGAACGTCGACGGGGCGCGCAGCGGGGTGCCGTCCGGCACCAGCACGAGCGGCAGGTCGGGCGGCTCCGCACCGGCGAGCTGCTGCAGCCGCCGGGCCTCGGGGTCGCGCTCCACGTCGTACCACGCGTAGGGCACGTGGTTGCGGGTCAGGAACATCTTCAGCTCGTGGCTGCGGTCCGACCAGCGGTGCCCGACCACGCGGATGTCGGAGGTGTGCTCCCGGTGCGCCTGCCGCCAGTCGTCGAGCAGGTCGTCGACGACGGGGTAGAGCCGTTCCTGGGGCGGGTCCCAGGGCTTGAGCAGGTAGTAGTCGAGGCCGATGTCGTTGATGGCCTTGATCGCGACGTCGGTGTCGGCGTAGGCGGTGAGCAGGAGCAGCTTCGCCTCGGGTGCGTGGGTGCGGCCCTGCTCGAGCAGCTCGATGCCGGTCATCCGCGGCATCCGCTGGTCCGCGACCACCATCGCGACCGGCTCGTCGGCCAGGGCGAGCCGGGCCAGCACCTCCAGGGCCCCGGCGCCGGACGTCGCGCGCACCACCCGGTAGTCGGCGCCGTAGCGCTGGAGCAGGTCACGGCCGATCGCCGCCGAGACCTGGGGGTCGTCGTCCACGGTGAGGATGACGGGCTTGCTCATGACGGCGCCTTCGGGTGGGCCACGGCCTGTTCCCGAGGAGGCTGGAGGGCGAGGGACTCGGAGGCCGCCAGCATAGTGTCCGGCGCCGCCCCGGGGACTGGCTCAGCCGGGGGAGTCGAGGGAGTCCAGCCAGGCCCGCACGGACGCGTCGTGCTCACCGAGCCGAGGCGGCGGCAGGTGCGTCTCGCGGGCGCCGGCGTAGGCGTTGTCGTCGAAGCGCAGCGGCGGGCCGGGCAGCTGCACCGCTCCGAGGGTCGGGTGGTCCACGTCCACGAGCAGCCCCTGGGAGAGCGTCTGGTCCCAGGTGTAGACGTCGTCCAGCGTGCGCACCTTGCCGGCCGGGATGCCCAGGTCGGCGAGACGGGCCAGCCACGTCTCGGCGGGGTCGGCGGCCAGCGCGGCCTCCATGGCGGCCACCAGGTCGTCGCGGTGCCCGACCCGGGTGCGGTTGGAGGCGAACCGGTCGTCGTCGATGCCGAGCAGGCCGGACAGCGCGCGCCACTGGGTGTCGTTGCCGCAGGCGATCTGGATCGGCGCGTCGCCGGTGTGGAACAGGCCGTACGGCGCGATGGAGGGGTGGTGGTTGCCGAGGGCGTGCGGGACCTCGTGGGCCACCGTCCAGCGGGTGCCCTGGTAGGCGTGCACCCCGACCACCGAGGCGAGCAGCGACGTGCGCACCACCCGGCCGCGCCCGGTGAGGCTTCGCTCGTGCAGCGCCGCGAGGACGCCGTACGCGCCGTACATCCCGGACAGCAGGTCGCCGATCGGCACCCCGACCCGGGTCGGCTGGTCGGCCGAGGGACCGGTCAGCGACATCAGCCCGGCCTCGCCCTGCGCGATCTGGTCGTAGCCCGCGCGGCCGCCCTCGGGCCCGTCGTGCCCGAAGCCGGTGATCGACAGGACGACCAGCCGCGGGTTGATCTCGTGCAGCCGCTCGACGGAGAAGCCGAGGCGGTCCAGCACTCCGGTGCGGAAGTTCTCCAGCAGCACGTCGGCGTGCGCGACGAGCCGGGTCAGGAACAGCCTGCCCTCCTCGCTCTTGAGGTCGGCGGTGACGGACTCCTTGTTGCGGTTCGCGGACAGGAAGTACGTCGAGACGGGGTCGTCCTCCGGACCCACGAACGGCGGCCCCCACGACCGGGACTCGTCACCCCCGGCGGGCGACTCGACCTTGATGACCCGGGCGCCGAGGTCGGCCAGCATCATCGCGGCGTGCGGGCCCGCGAGCGCACGGGTGAGGTCGACGACGACGAGGTCGGACAGCATCCGGGCAGTTTAGTGTCGCGGCCAGCGACACCAGGCAGGCGTCACTGCGGGGAGGTGGGCGATGTCAGCCACTCGTCGAAGAACGCCTTCAGCGCGACCGGGTCCTGCCCGGACGCGGCGGCCAGCCAGGCGACGTAGGACTGCCGGTCCTGCACCGTGTCGCGGTGCTCCTGCGGCCAGCGGCGCAGCAGGTCGTCGAAGGTGGCGGCGCCGAGCCGGTCGCGCAGCCGGACCAGCATCCGGGCCGCGCAGTAGTACACGTTGATCTGGGCGAACTCGCGCGGGTCGTAGTCGCCGGGCGGGCCGAAGACCTGGCGCCAGAGGGCGTCGTCGGCGTCGAACGTGCGCAGCCACGCGGGCCACGACTTCCAGCCCTGGGCGGCGGAGTACTGCGCCTCGAGGTACATCGCGGTGCCCTCGTTCATCCACACGTCCGACCAGTCGTCGGGCGTGACCGTGTCGCCGTACCAGTGGTGGGCGAGCTCGTGCACCACGGTCTGCCGCACCTCGCGCGCGCCGAGCCGGTAGTTGCGGGCGCCGAAGGTGACCAGGGTCTGGGTCTCCATCGCGGAGTCCGACGGCGTGACGACCACGCCGGCGCGGTCGAACGGGTACGGCCCGAGCCGGCTCTCCAGCCACGCGATCGCGGACGGCGTGGCGCGCAGCGGCGCGAGGTACTCCGGGTGGTCGCGCGGCACCCAGTAGGTGAGCGGCAGGCCGTGCGGGCCGGTCTGCGTGGCCCGGCGGTAGGGCCCGATGGCGACGGTCATGAGGTACGACGCGACGGGGTCGCTGCTCGTGAACCGGGTGACGGTCCGACCGTGCTGCACGCGCCGCGACACCAGCCGGCCGTTGGAGACCCCCACCCAGCGCCGCGGCACGTCGAGCCGGACCCGGTAGGTCGCCTTGTCGGAGGGGTGGTCGTTGACGGGGTACCACGTGAACGCGCCCCACGGCTCCTGCATCGCCCACACCTGGCCGTCCCGGGCGGTGTGCCAGCCGAGCCCGCCCAGGTCCTCCCGGCTGGTCGGCGCGGGGGTGGTGGCCGGCCGGCCGTGGTAGCTCACCCGCACGTCGTACGTCGACCCGCCGAGCAGCTGCGGGGCCGTGACGTCGAGGTACCTCCCGCGGTGCGACGCCGTGGCCGTGACCGGGGCGCCGGTGGCCCGGGCGGTCACGTCGACCCGGTCGACGTGCAGCCGGCCGGACAGGTCGAGGCGGAACCGGCCGTCCCGCGCGGGGACCAGGGTCACCCGGGCGGTGCCGCGCAGCGTGCGGCTGCCGGGCTCCCAGCGGAGGTCGAGCCCGTAGGCCCGCACGTCGACGCCGGGGCTGCCCACCGACGGGTAGACGCTGTCGGTGTGCTGGCCGGGCTGCGGTCCCTGGTGCGCCGGCTCGAACGCCGCCGCCGACCCCACGGGACCGAGCGTCAGCGCGACCGTCACCAGGGCGGCGACGCGACGGGACATGCGGCACCTCTCTGGCGGTCCGGACGTCCTCGAAGTGTAGGGCGGGCGTCGCGGGCCGGCCGCCGAAACCGGAACCCGCGCCACGTCGGCGGCTGAGGCGTCAGGGACGACCCAGCGACCACGCCGTGACCGGCCCCCGGGCGTCGAGCCGCCACCGGCTGCCGGCACGCGGGTAGCCGCGGATGGTCAGGGACGCAGGACCCCCGGGGAAGACCTCCACCAGCGACCCGTCGACGAGCAGGCGCGGCGGCACGACCGGCTCCTCCGGGGACGTCCACCGGGCCACGAGCTCGTCCTCGCGGTCCTCGTGCACGAGCCAGAGCCCGGCGTCCGACCCGGCCGGGAGCTCGACGTCGAACGCCGACGACGCGAACGGCACGCCTGACGCCACGTCGAGCCGCGCCCGCCGCAGGCCGGTGAGCTCCGGGGCGGGGGTGGAGACCAGGGCGTCACCGAGAAGGGTCAGCTCGCGCGGGAAGGTCAGCACGCCGGCCCACCCGGCAGCCTCGACCTCCGCGTCGCTGCGGCCGTGCTCCCAGGCCCAGGCCCAGAGCAGCACCCGGCCGTCGTGGGCGAGCAGCTGCGGGGCGTAGAACGTGGGTCCGGTGTCGAGCCGCCCGCCCGCCTCCGGCACGAACCGCGGGGCCGGGCCGTCCTCGAGCCGCAGGTCGCCCACGAGGTACCGCACCCCGGCGAGGTGGTGCCGGTCCTCGACCAGCCGCCACAGCGAGAGCACCAGGAGCCAGCGGTCGCCGACCCGGACCAGGTTGGGGCACTCCCAGATGTTGGCCGGCGCGAGCCGGGCCGCGACCGGGTCGTCGCCGTCGAGCAGGTTGCCCAGCAGCGTCCAGCCGGTCAGGTCGGTGGCGTCGTAGACCAGCAGGCGCGGGCGCCCGTGCGGGTGGCCGGCACCCTGGACGGCGTACCGGCGGCCGTCGAGCTCGAACAGGTACGGGTCGCGCACGTCGGACAGCGCCGGGTCCGCCGGCATCCCTACGGCGGGACGGTCCTCCGGGACCCAGCGGGACAGCCCGCCGTCCGCGCGCGCCAGCAGCACGTGCGACGCGCCGGTGGTGTCGGTGACGCCGCTGTACACCAGGGTCGGCACCCCGGCGTCGACGGTGAGGCAGCCGGTCCAGCAGCCCCGGGAGTCCAGCGCCCCGCGCCGCGGCACCAGCGCGACCGGCTCCTGGCGCCAGGTCACCAGGTCGGCGGAGCTGGCGTGCCCCCACCGGATCGACGCGTGCACGGGGGCGTCCGGGTTGTGCTGGAAGAACACGTGGTAGCGGCCGTCCACGTGGGCCAGGCCGTTCGGGTCGTTCACCCAGCCGGCGTCGGGCCGGCCGTGCAGCCTGGGGAACGCCGGGTCGTGGCGGGCGTCGGCCACGGCGTCTCTCAGCGCCGGTCGGAGATCCGCCGGGCCTTGCCCAGCGACCGCTCCAGCGCGTGCGGCGCGAGCACCTCCACCCGGACCGTCGTGCCGATGTTGTCCTTGACGTGCTCGGCCAGCCGCCGCCCGAGCGCGGGGCGGTCCGCCTCGGCCACCGACTCGTGCGCCTCGACCTGCACGGTGAGCTCGTCGAGGTTGCCGGGCCGGGTGAGCACGCACAGGTAGTGCGGCGTCAGCCCCTCGACCTTGAGGATCTGCTCCTCGACCTGGGTCGGGAACACGTTGACGCCGCGCACGATCATCATGTCGTCGGTGCGGCCGGTGACCTTCTGCATCCGGCGGAAGGACGGGTACGCCGTGCCGGGCAGCAGCCGGGTGAGGTCGCGGGTGCGGTAGCGGACCACCGGCATCGCCTGCTTGGTCAGCGAGGTGAAGACCAGCTCGCCCTCCTCGCCGTCGGGCAGCACCTCGCCGGTCACCGGGTCGATGATCTCCGGGAGGAAGTGGTCCTCCCAGACGTGCAGCCCGTCCTGGGTCTCGACCGCCTCCTGGGAGACACCGGGACCCATCACCTCGGAGAGCCCGTAGATGTCGACCGCCTTGATGCCGCTGCGCCGCTCGACCTCGCGCCGCATCTCGTCGGTCCACGGCTCGGCGCCGAAGATGCCGATCTCCAGCGAGGTGCTGCGCGGGTCGACGCCCTGCTCCTCCATCTCGTCGAGGATCGCCAGGAAGTACGACGGCGTCACCATGATCACCCGCGGCCCGAAGTCCACGATCAGCTGGACCTGGCGCGGCGTCATGCCGCCGGAGACCGGGACCACCGTGCAGCCGAGCCGCTCCGCGCCGTAGTGCGCGCCGAGGCCGCCGGTGAACAGGCCGTAGCCGTAGGCCACGTGCACGATGTCGCCCGGCCGGCCGCCCGCGGCATGGATCGAGCGGGCCATCACCTCGGCCCAGGTCGCCAGGTCCTCGGCCGTGTAGCCCACGACGGTCGGCCGGCCCGTCGTACCGGAGGAGGCGTGCACGCGGTTCACCTGCGTCCGCGGCACAGCGAACATCCCGAACGGGTAGTTGCGCCGCAGGTCCTCCTTGGTGGTGAACGGCAGCCGCGCCAGGTCCGCCAGCGAGGTCACCTCCGAGGGGTGCACGCCGGCCTCGTCGAACGCCCGCCGGTAGTGCGGGACGTGCTCGTGCGCCCGGGTGAGCGTGTCGCGCAGCCGCTCCAGCTGCAGGGCCTGCAGCTCCTCGACGTCGAACGTGGGGATCATCCGTCCTCCTCTGGCGAGCCGGCGTCGAACCCGGCGTCGAACAGGGTCCCCCGGATCTCCTTGCTGCGCCCGACGAACTCCGCGACCACCGTGCCGTCGCGGCGCACGGTGATGTCGTAGACGCCGTCGCGGCCCTGCCGGCTGCGCTCCACCGCCTCGGCGACCAGCACGTCCCCGAGCCGGGTCGGCGCCAGGAACCGGATCTCGCAGGCGGCGGCCACCGTCGAGCGGTTGTAGGAGTTGCACGCGAACGCGAAGGCCGAGTCGGCGAGCGTGAACGTGAAGCCGCCGTGCCCGATCGCGTGCCCGTTGACCATGTCCTCGCGCACCGTCATGGACAGCGTCGCCCGGCCCGGCGCGACCGACAGGATCTCCATGCCGAGCGCGCGGCTGGCGGCGTCCGAGGCCCACATGGTCTCCGCCGCCCGGCGGGCCACGTCGTCCGGCGTCACAAGGCCTTCTCCATCAGCGCGACCAGGTGCTCGTCGTCGCCGAGCCGGCCGACCTCCTTGTAGCCCCGCGCCTCGTGGAACGCCAGGGACGCGTCGTTGCGCGGGAGGAGGTTCACCTCCAGGGACAGCCGGGTGTACGGCGCCGCGACCCGCTCGATCTCGTCGTACACGAAGCTGCCGAGGCCCTGCCGGCGGAACTGCTCGTGCAGCACGATCCGGTCGAGGTAGTAGAACCGCTGGTGCCGTTCGGCGAACCAGCGGTAGTTCTCCGAGTCGTACGTCGTCCCGGGCCCGAACGTGATCACGAACCCGGCGAACGCGCCGTCCACGTCGAGCACGTCGAACCGGTCCGCCAGTGCCCGCAGCTCGTGCAGCCGGGCCTCGTCCATCGGCGCGAGGTTCACGACGTTGCGCTCGTTGAGCATCAGCACGTCGGCCACGTCGGTGTCGCGCAGCTGTCGCAGGTCGGGCACGACGCCACCCTAGCCACCGCGCAGTCGGTCCGTGGCGCGGTCGGCCCCACGCGACCAACGGGGGCAGTCCGGACATACCGCCCCGGCGTAGGACGGTCGTCCTTGTCAGCCACCACCGAAGGGCCAAGGATGCGCAGGACGATCGTCCTGCTCGGGACGGGACGGACCCGCGAACACCAGGAGAGCCCGATGAGCACCGTCACCGCCACCGAGCAGGCCGAGGTCGACCGCGCCAACGAGTCCGGCAGCCAGCCCGTCGTCTTCGTGCACGGGCTGTGGCTGCTGCCGAGCAGCTGGCAGCCGTGGCGCGACCTGGCCGAGGAGCGCGGGTACGTCGCGCTCGCCCCGGGCTGGCCGGACGACCCGGCCACCGTCGAGCAGGCGCGGGCGAACCCGAAGACCTTCGCCGGCAAGGGCGTCGGAGACGTGACCGACCACTACGCCGACGTGATCCGCCGGCTCACCCGCAAGCCGGTCGTGATCGGGCACAGCTTCGGTGGCCTGATCACCCAGAAGCTCGCCGGGATGGGGCTCGCGACGGCCGCCGGCGCGATCGACCCGGCGCCGTTCCGGGGGGTGCTGCCGCTCCCGGTCTCCGCGCTGCGGGCCTCGGCGCCGGTGCTGGCGAACCCGGCCAACTACCGCCGCTCGGTGATGCTCACCAAGAAGCAGTTCCGGTTCGCGTTCGGCAACGCCGTCAGCGCGCAGGAGTCGGCGCAGTTGTACGACGCGTACGCCGTGCCCTGCTCCGGCCTCCCCCTGTTCCAGGCGGCGACCGCGAACCTCAACCCGCGCACGGAGGCCAGCGTGGACACGGAGAACCCGGGGCGAGGGCCCCTGCTCGTGATCTCCGGCGAGCAGGACAACACCGTCCCCTGGGCGATCGCGGACGCGTCGTACAAGAAGCAGGCGCGGAACCGGAACCCCACCGAGATCGCGGAGATCCCGCACCGCGGCCACTCGCTCGTCATCGACAGCGGCTGGCGCGAGGTGGCCGAGACCGCCTTCGCGTTCCTCGAGCGGCACGGAGTCACCACCGGCTGAGTCGGCTTCGACCGCAGGGACGACGCCGCCCTCCCACCGAGCAGTCTGCGGTGGGAGGTCGGCGGAGTGTGGTGGTCAGCTCACGTTGACCGCGGCCCACGCGGCGTTGACCGCGTTGTACTGCGCGCTGCCGGCGCCGTACAGGTCCCGGGCGGCGTTGAGCGACGCGGTGCGCGCGCCGTGGTAGTCCGTCGAGGAGGTCATGTAGACGGTCAGCGCCCGGTACCAGATCTTCGCCGCAGCGTCGTGGCCGATCCCGGTGACGGCCGGGGCGCCGTTGCAGGTGGCGGAGCTGTAGGAGACGCCGTTCAGGGTCTTGGCACCCGACCCCTCCGAGAGCAGGTAGAAGAAGTGGTTCCCGACGCCCGAGGAGTAGTGCACGTCGAGCTGGCCGACGGTGGCGCTCCAGCAGTCGGCGGAGCTGCCGTCGGACGACGGCTTGTCCATCCTGCGGAAGCCCTGGTGCTTCGCGAGGTCGAACTCCTCGCCGATCAGGTAGTCGCCCGGGTCGTTCGCGTTGTTGGCGTAGAACTCGACCGAGGTGCCGAAGATGTCCGAGGTCGACTCGTTCAGGCCGCCGGACTCACCGGAGTAGGTCAGGTTCGCGGAGTTCTCGGTGACCCCGTGCGACATCTCGTGGCCGGCCACGTCGAGCGAGGTGAGCGGGCCGTAGCTGGTCCCGTCGCCGTCGCCGTAGGTCATCTTGGTGCCGTCCCAGAACGCGTTGACGTAGTTCTGGCCGTAGTGCACGCGGTTGAACGACCCCTTGCCGGTGCCGAAGATGCCGTTGCGGCCGTGCACATTCTTGTAGTAGTCCCAGGTCTCGTTCGTGCCGTACTGCGCGTCGACGGCGGCCGACTCGCGGCTGCTGGTCGTGCCGTTGCCGAACGAGCTGTCCGGGCTGGTGAACAGCGTGCCGGTCGCGCAGCCGGTGCCGACGATCTGGCAGGCCAGCGAGTCCGACTTGTTGTTCATGTCCGTCGTGTAGGTGTTGCCGCGGGTCGGGTCCTTCAGCTCGTACGTCGACCCGTTCAGGTTCAGCTGCAACGGCACCGTGCCGCCGTACAGCGACTGGCCGGAGCCGTCGACCGTCTCGATCTGCTGCTCCCGGCGCAGCACCGCACCGGTCCTGGCGTCGACGTACGAGGCGAGCCGGCTGGGGGTGCCGTCCTTCTGGGTGCCGCCGGTGACCACCTCGTAGGCCAGGCGCGGCCTGGCCCCGGTGGCGTCCACGACCAGCCTGGTGGCCTCGACCCGGTCACCGCTGATCGACCGGGTGACCTTGCTCGGGGCGAGCGCGGCGGCGCCGGCCGCGGTCTTGCCGACGGCGGCGGTGGTGGCGAGCGTGAGGGCGTCGTCCAGCGTCTGGCTGCGGCCGAGCCAGGCGCCGCTGCCGGCCTGGTGGACGACGAGGTCGCCGCCGACCACGGGCAGGCCGTGGTAGCTGCGGGTCATCCGGACGTGTCGGGTGCCGTCGGCGTCCACGAGCACGTTGGTGACCTGGAAGGCCTGTCCGGCGCCGGCCCGCACGGCCTGCGGGTGCGCCTCCACGGCGCGCAGCGCCGAGGCGGCCAGCGCGCCGGTGCGAGGCGCCTGGCGGGTGTGGCCGTCGCCGGCGGCGGCAGCGCCGACGGTGCTCAGCCCCGTCGAGATCGCGGCGGCAGCGAGCGTGGCGACGCCGACCGCGGCCGTGCGGCGGGTGAACGAGTGGTTGCTGGGCAAGATGGTCTGCCTTTCCCGAGAGGGGCGCGCCCGGTCGCGTGCGCGCAGTTGGGCCCACCCTTCACAAGAGGACAGGGGCGGGAAAGTCTGACGGTGGCTCAGGTTTGTGCGGTTGCAGAACCCTGCAAGGGCCCAGCACGCCCTACCGGACCCTCGCGTTGTCCGGGTCGTACGGCGCGCGCAGGGAGACGGTCACCGACCGGACCGAGCCGCCGACGTTCACGGCGTACCCCCCGGAGGCCGCCCACTCGCGTGACGTCACCCCGGACGGGTCGGCGACGTAGGCCAGCCCGACGCAGCCGCCGACGGTCTCGCCCCAGGCCGCGCTGGTGACCTGGCCGACCGGGACCCCGTCGCGCAGCACCAGCTCGCCGCCCCAGAGCATCGGCTCCGGGTCGTCGACCACGAAGGACACCAGCCGCCGGCGCGGACCCGCGACCCGGGCTTCCTCGAGCGCGGCCCGGCCCAGGAAGTCGATGTCGCCCTTGAGCTTGCAGGCGAACAGCAGGCCGGCCTCGACGGGACCGTAGTCGGGGGTCAGCTCGCGGCCGAAGGCGCGGTAGCCCTTCTCCAGCCGCAGCGACTCGATCGTTGAGTAGCCGGCGTCGACCACCTCGAAGGGCGCGGCGGTCAGCGCGTCGTACACGACACCGGCCTGCTCGACGGGCACGTAGAGCTCCCAGCCCAGCTCGCCGACGTAGGTGATCCGGGTCGCCCGCACCGTCGCGTACCCGACCCGCAGCGTCCGCGAGGTCGCGAAGCCGAAGTCCGCCAGGTCCTCCCCGGACACGTGCGCGAGCAGGTCGCGCGAGCGGGGCCCCATCACCCCGAGCACCGCGTAGGCAGAGGTGACGTCGACGACCCGGGTGTCGTGCCCGGACGGGACGTGGCGACGCAGGTGGTCGAGGTCGCGGACGGTGGTGGCCGAGCTGCTCACCAGGAGGTACTCGTCGTCCGCCACCCGGGTGACGGTCAGGTCCGACTCGTAGGTGCCGCGCCGGTTCAGCAGCCCGGTGTAGACGACGTTGCCCACCGGCACCGCGACGTCGTTCGTGCAGATCCACTGCAGCGAGGCCTCGGCGTCCCGCCCGGTCACGACGTACTTCGAGAACGACGTCTGGTCGAACACCGCGACCCCCGCCCGGGTCGCGCGCTGCTCGGCGGCCGACCAGGCCAGCCAGCGCGGCTTGCCCCAGGTGTAGTCGAGCACCGGCTCCTCGCCGGCGGGCGCGAACACGTTGGCGCGCTCCCAGCCGGCCTTCGACCCGAACACCGCGTTGCGCTCGGCCAGCCGCGCGTGCAGCGGCGAGCAGCGCAGCGGCCGGGCGCTCTCCAGCTCGCGGTTCGGCCAGGGCACGGCGTAGTGCAGCCCGAGGATCTCCACCACCCGGTCGCGCAGCCAGCGCGGGTTGCTCGCGTAGTCCCCGAAGCGGCGTACGTCGACCGCCACCAGGTCCGAGGTCGGCTCGCCCTCGACGACCCACTCCGCGAGGGCGCGGCCGGCCCCGCCCGCGGACGCGATGCCGACCGAGTTGAGGCCCGCGCCCACGAAGAAGCCGCGCACGTGCGTCTCGCCCATCAGGAACTGGTTGTCCGGCGTGAAGGACTCGGGGCCGTTGTAGAACTTGCGGATCCCCGTCTCGTGCAGGGCGGGGATGCGCTCCAGGGCGCTGTCCATGAGCACCTGGAAGTGGTCCCAGTCCTCGTCGAGCAGCGCGAACTCGAACGGGTAGGGCACCCGGTCCGGCGACACCCACGGCTTGGCCTCGGGCTCGAAGCCGCCGACCACGAGCCCGCCGACCTCCTCCTTGAAGTAGGTCCAGCCGTCCGGGTCCCGCAGGATCGGCAGGTCCGGGTGCACGCCCTCGATCTGGTCGGTGACGACGTAGAAGTGCTCGGCCGAGTGCAGCGGCACCGACACCCCGGCCATCGCGCCGACCTGGGCGGCCCACTGGCCGGCGCAGTTGACGACCACCTCGGCCTCGACGTCACCGCGGTCGGTGCGCACCCCGGTCACCGCCCCGTCCCGGGTGAGCACGTCGGTGACGCGGACCTTCTCGACGATCCGGGCGCCGCCCAGACGGGCGCCCTTGGCCAGCGCCTGCGTGAGGTCGGTCGGGTTGGCCTTGCCGTCGCCGGGCAGCCAGATCGCCCCGACCAGGTCGTCGACCCGCATCACCGGCCACCGCTCCAGCGCCTCGTCGGGCGTCAGCAGCGCGCAGTCGAGACCGAAGGCGTCGGCGGTCGCGGCGGTACGCCGCAGCTGGGTCATCCGGTCCTCGGTGCGGGCCACGATCACACCGCCGCACTGCTTGTAGCCGGCGGACAGCCCGGTCTCCTCCTCCAGCCGGGCGTAGAGCTCGCCGCTGTACTGGACCAGCCGGGTCCCGCTCTCGGACGCGCGCAGCTGCCCGACCAGCCCGGCCGCGTGCCAGGTGCTGCCGCCGGACAGGCTGCCCTGCTCGAGCAGCAGCACGTCCGTCCAGCCGAGCCTCGTGAGGTGGTAGGCGGTGCTGGTGCCGATCACCCCGCCGCCGACGACCACGACGCGGGCGCGAGACGGGAGCTCCGTCGCCCTAGTCGGCACGGGTGACGTCTTCCAGGAGACGCTCGAACCGGTCGGAGGTGAAGCCGCGCACCGCCTTCTCGAAGCGCTCGAGTCCCCAGGTGTCGAAGTCGAAGTCGATATGGCTGGCCGCGGACTGGATCGCCCCCCACAGCGACCACCCGTACGCCGACACCAGCGCCTGCACCCGGACGCGGGCCAGCTGTGCGCGGCCCGGTCGGCCGTAGTACGCGGTCACCAGGGCCTCGACCTGGTCTTCGTCGAGGTCGCACTCGGTGCTGGTGTTGCCGAGCTCGAAGGAGGCGTCGTTGTTGCCGGAGTACTCGTAGTCGATCAGCCACACCTTCGACCCGTCGTCGACGAAGTTGCCGGCCAGCAGGTCGTTGTTGCAGGGCACCGTCGGCCCGGCCCGCACCGCGAGGGCGCGCTCGACCCGGTGGAACGCGTCGTCGTGGTCGGCGTATCCGTCGAAGAGCGGGTATCCGTTGTCCTGCACGGTTCTGAGGTACCTCGCCTGCCGCGCGAACATGTCGAAGTCGCCGGTGAAACGGGGTCCGTCGTGCAGCCGCCGGATCGCCAGCCCCGCCCGTCGTACGACGTCGGGGTCGTCGAACGAGGAGTTGTCGTACGTCGTCCCGTCGACGTAGCCGATCACGAGCACCCCGAGGTCGGGCCGGTAGTCCACGACCGGTGCGCCCACCCCGGCCCGGGCCGCGGCCAGGGTGTTCACGTGCTCCGCGTGCCGGTCGATGCCGAGCAGCTCGGCGTCCCCGCGGAACCGCCGCACCACCACGTCGTGCGTCGGCGTGGTGACGCGCAGGTTCTGGTTGGTCAGCCCGCCGGAGAGCTCGGTCACCGTGCGCGGAAGGCCCTGCAGGACCGGGATGCGGTCCAGCAGGGCCTCCAGCTCGCCGTCGGTCAGGGTCACGGCGCTATTCGTCGAACGCCTCGAGCACGGCCTCGTCGATCGTGTGCTTGGGTCCGGTGAACCAGTTCTTCGCCGACGCGCTCCACCAGATGGCCAGCAGCACCAGCGCGCCGATCGTCACGATGGGTGCGTAGTTGACGAACTTCCACTCGAAGCTGCTGCTGAACGGCACCGCCCCGGGCACGAACGGCATCATCAGGTAGACGGAGACGATGATGATCTCGGCGACCGCGACGAGGTTCATCCACTTGTACTTCGAGCCGTTGTTCCAGGAGCCGACCTCGAAGTTCTCGCCGTGCCTCCACCGGAGCCAGATCGGGATCGCGAAGGCGAGGTAGAGGCCGATCACCGCGATGGACGTCACGGCGTAGAAGGCGACCGGCACGATCAGCGGGGCCTTCTCGGTCCCGATGTTCACCGAGATCAGCGCCGGGAGCGTCACGAGCGCGCTGACCACCGCGACCAGCAGCACCGCGTTCGCGGGCACCCGGCCCCCGGTCAGGGCCGACCAGCGCTTGGACCCGGGCACGGCGCCGTCGCGGCTGAAGGCGAAGAGCATCCGGGAGGCGGACGTCATGCACGAGGTGGCGCAGAAGAACTGCGCGGACGCCGAGATGAACAGCACCAGCGCGCCCCACTTGGTGCCCATCGCCTGGGTGAAGATGTAGGCGACGCCCCCGGCGCCGACCCCGGCGTTGTCCGGCTGACCCTGCGCGTTGTCGGGGATCGCGAACACCACGCAGAGCAGCAGGATGTACCCGCCGAGCACCGAGTAGGCGATGGACCGCCAGATGCCCTTGGCGGCGGCCATCGATGCCGTCGACGTCTCCTCGGAGAGGTGCGCGGAGGCGTCGAACCCGGTGATCGTGTACTGGGTCAGCAGGAAGCCGAACGGCACGATGGCGAACCAGAAGGCGAAGCCCGACGTGCTGCCGCCGGTGAACCCCGAGTTGTTGAAGCGCTCGGTGAACACGTAGGAGAAGGACTGGTGCTGGTCCGGCACGAGGATCAGGATCAGCGCGATGGCGCTCGCGCCGACCACGTGCCACCACACCGACACGTTGTTCATGACCGCCATCAGGTGGCCGCTGAAGATGTTGAGGAGCGCGACGAGGGCCAGCACGATCACGAACGTGATGAACACCCGGGTCAGGGAGTACCCGCCGGCGTACCCCTTCGAGAAGGTCGAGAGGGTGAGGTCGATGAACGTCGCGCAGCCGTAGGCGACGCCGGCGGTGACCGCGATGAGTCCGATGAGGTTCAGCCAACCGGTGAAGAAGCCCGCCTTGGGACCGCCGAGCTTGGAGGCCCACCAGTAGATACCGCCCGATGTCGGGTACGCCGACACGAGCTCGGACATCGTGAAGCCGATGATCAGGATGAACACACCGAGGATCGGCCAGGTCCACGAGATCGAGATGGGTCCGCCGTTGTTGAAGCCGGCGCCGAAGTTGGTGAAGCAACCGGCCAGGATCGAGATGATCGAGAAGGAGATGGCGAAGTTGGAGAAACCGGACCAGGAGCGGTTCAGGTCCTGCTTGTAGCCGAGCTTGGCGAGCATCCGCTCGTCGTCCGAGAGGTGGGGCGATTCGGTCGATTCGGCCATGGTGAGGGCTCCCTCAGACGTAGGGCGAGTTGGCTCAACGTAGCGCCGCCTCCGAAAGCACGTCCAGAGGCGCTCGGCAAATAGGTTTGAAGTCGAACCATTGACGTAGTCACGTCCGCGTCACGAGACTGACGCCGTGTCCGCGCCGCCCAGCATCGAACCCAGCATCGAGCTGGGAGCGAGCGTGCTGCGGGCGGTACGCGGCCACCACGCGTTCGAGGGCTGCGTCGAGCAGCTGGCCACGGCGATCCGGCTGGGCATCTACCCGCGCGGCAGCACCCTCCCGCCCGAGCGTGAGCTGGCGGAGCGGCTGGGGGTCTCGCGCGCGACCCTGCGCGAGGCGATCGCCGCGCTCCGGGCCGCGGACTTCGTGTCCACGACCCGGGGCCGGGGCGGCGGCACGGTCGTCGACTACCGGCCGCAGAAGCCCTCGGCGCGCCGGGCCCGGGCGCTGCTGCCGCGGAGCGAGCACCTGCACGACGTGCTGGTCTTCCGTCGGGTCGTGGAGCCGGGCGCCAGCCACATCGCCGCGTCGCGCGACCTCACCGCCGAGCAGCGCGACTTCCTGACCGCGGCACACGCCCAGGTCGCGTCGGCCACGGACCCGGCCGAGCACCGGCAGGCCGACTCGCGCTTCCACCTCGCGATCGCCACCGTCACCGAGTCGCCGCTGACGGTCCGCTCGGTCACCGCGGTCCAGTCCGACCTGCACGACATGCTCAGCGCGATCCCGGTGCTCGAGGTGAACATCGAGCACTCATCCCGGCAGCACCGGGCGATCCTGAACGCCATCCTCAAGGGCGAGGCCACCAAGGCCCGCCGGGTGATGGAGAGCCACTGCGACGACACCGCCGCACTCCTCCGCGGCCTGCTGGCCTGACGAAAGGACGCCCATGAGCCTCCCCGCACGCAACCCGCGGCTGCTCGACCTCGACAGCCTGAAGAAGCTCGTCGCCGACGGCGCGGTGGACACGGTCGTCGTCGCGTTCACCGACATGCAGGGACGGCTGCAGGGCAAGCGGCTGCACGCGTCGTACTTCGTCGACGTGGTGCTCGAGACCGGTCTGGAGGGCTGCAACTACCTCCTCGGCGTCGACGTCGACATGAACACCGTCGACGGCTATGCGATGACTTCGTGGGACAAGGGCTACGGCGACATGGAGTTCGTGCTCGACCACGACACGATCCGCCTGCTCCCGCACCTGCCGTCGACCGCGATGATGCAGTGCGACCTGGTCTGGGCCGACCACGCGCCGGTCGAGCCGTCCCCGCGGCAGATCCTCAAGCGGCAGGTGCAGCGGGCGGCCGACGCCGGGTACGTCGCCCTGGCCGGCACCGAGCTCGAGTTCATGGTCTTCGACGACACCTACGAGGCGGCCTGGGACGCCGGGTACCGCGGCCTGACGCCGGGCAACCAGTACAACGTCGACTACTCGATCCTCGGTACGACGCGGGTGGAGCCGTTGCTGCGCGACATCCGCAACTCCATGCACGCCGCCGGGATGAACGTCGAGGGCGCGAAGGGGGAGTGCAACTTCGGCCAGCACGAGATCGGCTTCCTCTACGACACCGCGCTGGTGACCGCCGACAACCACTCCGTGTACAAGACGTCGGCCAAGGAGATCGCGGCGCTGCACGGCAAGTCGATGACGTTCATGGCCAAGTTCAACGAGCGCGAGGGCAACTCGTGCCACATCCACCTCTCGCTGCGCGGCGCGGACGGTTCGACCGTGTTCTGGGAGGACGGCCGCCGCACGCCCCTCTACGACCGGTTCGTCGCCGGCGTGCTCGCCACCATGCGCGACTTCACGCTGTTCTACGCACCGAACGTCAACTCCTACAAGCGGTTCGCCGACGGCTCCTTCGCCCCGACCACGGTGGCGTGGGGGCTCGACAACCGCACGTGCGCCGTGCGGCTCGTGGGTCACGGGGCCGGCGCGCGCATGGAGAACCGGCTGCCCGGCGGGGACGTGAACCCGTACTTGGCCCTGGCTGCCATGCTCGCCGGAGGGCTGCACGGCATCGAGCAGGAGCTGGAGCTGGAGCCCGAGACGACCGGCAACGCGTACAAGAGCGACAAGCCGCGGGTGCCGCACACGCTGCGCGCCGCCCGCGACGCGTTCGCCACCTCCGAGGTCGCCCGCAAGGTGCTCGGTGAGGAGGTCGTCGCGCACTACACGAACATGGCCGACGTCGAGCTCACCGCGTTCGAGGCGGCCGTGACCGACTGGGAGCTGCGACGCGGCTTCGAGAGGATGTGAACCGCCACGTGACCGCCACCGAGACGTACACGGTGATCAACCCGGCCACCGAGCAGCCGGTGACCGACGTGCACCTGGCCTCCGTCGCGGAGACCGACGCCCTGGTCGAGAAGGCCCATGCCGCCTTCCCGGCCTGGCGGGCGGTCGCCCCGGGGGAGCGGGCCACCCTGCTGCGCCGGTTCGCGCAGGTCGTCGACGACCACGTCGAGGAGCTCGCCGAGCTGGAGGTCCGCAACGCCGGGCACACCTGGGGCAACGCGACCTGGGAGGCCGGCAACGTCCGCGACTGCCTCAACTACTACTCCGCCGCGCCGGAGCGGCTGTTCGGCCGGCAGATCCCGGTGCCAGGCGGCCTCGACGTCACCTTCCACGAGCCGCTCGGCGTCGTCGGGATCATCGTGCCCTGGAACTTCCCGATGCCGATCCTGGGCTGGGGCATGGCCCCGGCGCTCGCGGCGGGCAACTGCGTCGTGGTCAAGCCGGCCGAGCTCACCCCGATGACCGCGGTCCGCATCGGTGAGCTGGCCCGCGAGGCCGGCCTGCCCGAGGGCGTGCTGACGGTGATCCCCGGCAAGGGCTCGGTCGTCGGCGAGCGGTTCGTGACGCACCCGCTGGTCCGCAAGGTCGCGTTCACCGGCTCGACCGAGGTGGGCAAGCGGATCATGGCCGGCTGCGCCGAGCAGGTGAAGCGGTGCACGCTCGAGCTCGGCGGCAAGAGCGCCAACGTGATCTTCGCCGACGCCGACCTGCGTGCGGCGGCCGCGGGCGCGCCGTACGCCGTCTTCGACAACGCGGGCCAGGACTGCTGCGCGCGCTCCCGGATCCTGGTGGAACGGTCGGCGTACGACGAGTTCCTCGGTCTGCTCGAGACCGCCGTGCAGGGCATGGCCGTGCTCGACCCCAGCGACCGGTCCAGCGAGATGGGACCGCTGATCTCCGCGAAGCAGCGCGAGGTCGTGCAGGGGTACGTCGACGAGGTCGAGGTCGCGTTCACCGGGCCGGCGCCGGACGGCCCCGGCTTCTGGGTGCCGCCGACGGTCGTGCTGGCCGAGTCGACCGAGCAGCGGGTCTGGCGTGAGGAGGTGTTCGGCCCGGTGGTGGCGGTGCTGCCCTTCGACGACGAGGCGGACGCGGTCGCCAAGGCCAACGACACGGAGTACGGCCTGTCCGGCTCGATCTTCACCTCCGACGTCGGCAAGGCGCTGCGCGTCGCGCGGGGCATCGAGGCGGGCAACCTCTCGGTGAACTCCAACTCCGCGGTCCGCTACTGGACGCCGTTCGGCGGCTACAAGCAGTCCGGCCTCGGCCGCGAGCTGGGCCCGGACGCGCCGAACGCGTTCACCGAGGAGAAGAACGTCTTCATCGCCCACTGATCGGGCCCTCCCACGTCTCGGCAGGAAAGGACACGGACCATGGCAGGACGTCTCGACGGCAAGGTCGCCGTCGTCACCGGCGGGTGCTCCGGCATCGGCCTCGCGACCGTGCGGCGCTTCGCCGAGGAGGGCGCGCAGGTGGTGATCGGCGACCTCGACGACGCCCGCGGGAAGGAGGTCGTCGAGGGCATCGCGGGGCTCTTCGTGCACTGCGACGTCACCGACAAGGACCAGGTCGACGCGCTGTTCAAGCAGGCCAAGGACACCTACGGCTCGGTGGACATCGCGTTCAACAACGCCGGCATCTCGCCGCCGGAGGACGACTCGATCCTGGACACCGACCTCGACGCCTGGCGCAAGGTGCAGGAGGTCAACCTCACCAGCGTGTACCTGTGCTGCAAGGCGGCCCTGCCGTACATGCTCGAGCAGCGCTCCGGCTCGATCATCAACACCGCGTCGTTCGTCGCGGTGATGGGCGCGGCCACGTCGCAGATCTCCTACTCCGCCTCGAAGGGCGGCGTGCTCTCGATGTCCCGCGAGCTCGGCGTGCAGTTCGCGCGCGACGGCGTGCGGGTCAACGCGCTGTGCCCGGGGCCGGTGAACACCCCGCTGCTGCAGGAGCTGTTCGCCAAGGACGAGGAGCGGGCCCAGCGGCGGCTGGTGCACGTGCCGATGGGCCGCTTCGCGGAGCCCGAGGAGATCGCCAACGCGGTGCTCTTCCTCGCCTCCGACGAGTCGTCGTTCATCACCGCGAACACGTTCCTGGTCGACGGCGGCATCTCGGGCGCCTACGTCACGCCCCTGTGAGCGACCCGGTGGTCACCGTCCAGCCGCTCGTCGGTCTCTCCACCTACCGCGAGCAGGCCCGGTGGGGGGTGTGGGACCAGCGGGCCGACCTGCTGCCGACCCAGTACGCGGACGCCGTACGACGGGCAGGCGGGGTGCCCGTGCTGCTGCCCCCGCAGGAGCCCGGCGCCGCCGCGGCCGTCGTCACGCGGCTGGACGCGCTGGTGGTCACCGGCGGCGCGGACGTCGACCCGGGGCGGTACGGCGCCGAGCCGCACGCGGCGACCGTCGCGTGGCGCACGGACCGCGACGCCTGGGAGCTGGCGCTCCTCGACGCCGCCGACGCACGCGACCTGCCGGTGCTGGGCATCTGCCGGGGCATGCAGGTGATGGCGGTGCACCGCGGCGGCCGGCTGGTCCAGCACCTGC
>DASTGV010000463.1:0-3652 GCA_035718765.1 Nocardioidaceae bacterium | reverse complement strand
GTCGCGTTGGCGGTCGCGGACGCGGTGCTCGCCGGACGCCCCGGTACGACGGCGCGGCGACTGCGGTACGTCACCAAGCCGGCGCTGATGCCCGTGCTGGCGACCGCCTCACGCCGGGCCGGCGGCGGCCGGGCGCTGACGGCCGCGCAGGCGCTGTCGTGGGGCGGGGACGTCGCGCTGCTCGGCCAGGGACCGCGCGCGTTCCAGGGCGGGCTCGGGTCGTTCCTGGGCGCGCACGTGGCCTACGTCGCCGGGCTCGCGCCGAAGGGTGACCGGGCGACCGCTGCCCCGAACGCAGGGGTCAAGGCGGCCGGCGCCCTCTGGCTGACCACCGCACCGGCGATGGCGCTGGCCGCGCGCCGCAAGGACCGCGACCTCACCGGGCCGGTGGCGGCGTACGCCACCGCGCTGGCCACGATGGCCGCGACCGCCGCCCGGCTGGACCCGCGCCTGTCGGTCCGGGCCCGGCGCAGCGTCCAGGCCGGCGCGGCGCTGTTCCTGCTGTCCGACACGCTGCTCGGCGTGCGGGAGTTCGTGCTCCGCCGGGAGTCGCCGGCGCTCGAGCGGGCGGTGATGGCGACCTACACCGCCGGCCAGGGTCTGATCGCTGCTGGCGCCACCCACCTGTAGACGTGCGTAGACGTGCCACGAGGGGCGGGTCCGCCGCTGCGTGAGCGCGGTCCCGCCCCTCGTGTTCCCCATGCCGCAGACCCGGGTCGAGGAGGTCGTCGGCAAGACAGTGGCCGGCGGTCAGCCCACCGGCACCGCGATCTCCTGGCCGACCTGCAGGCTCGAGCCGGAGAGCGCGTTGAGCTCCTGGATCTGGTGGACCATGTCGCGGACCTGGCCGGGCTCCGCCACGTCGGAGGCGATGCCCCACAGCGTGTCGCCCTCGCCGACCTCGACGGTCCGGGTCGGGACCGGGGTGCCGGCCTCGCCGGTCGCCGCGGAGTGCGAGCCGTAGACGGTGAGCACGGCGAGCAGCAGGCCCAGGAAGAGCAGCACCGCCACGACCTGGCCGCGCCGGGTCAGCCGGACCCCGGGTGCGGGACGACGACGGGTGCGGGTCTGCGTGCGGGTGAAGCCGGGGTTGATCGCAAGGGTGCTCATCTGAGACCTCCTGGGGAAGGAGTCGGTCCGGGTCGACGTGTCCATGACCGGAGTTCTACCGAGGCCCTCCGACAGTTTTCGGAAGGTGCTCCTCGAAAGCCTGTTCGATCGAACACAGGTGCGACATTAGAGCACCTGTTCGAACGAATCAAGCACCAAGCGAACAGATGTTCGAACCGGCTACCGCCGGGCCATCACCCGGCGACCGAGCAGCTCGAACGCCTTGAAGCCCGCCTTGGACCGAGAGGGCGCCAGCTGCCCGAGCCGGATCAGGCCGCCCCGCCACGCCGGCAGCGTCCGGACCACCCGTCGGCTGCCGACCAGCGCGACCGCCTCGCGGGCCACCTCCTCGACGTCGAGCAGCCGGCCCGAGGAGTGCACGGTCGCCCTCGCCGAGCCGGCGGGGTCCATCTCCTCGACCATCCGCGTGTCGACGCCGTCCGGGCACAGGGCGTGCACGCGGACCCCGCGGGGCGCCTCGATGCTCGCCGACATGGACAGCGACACGACGGCCGCCTTCGTCGCGGCGTAGACCGAGAGGCCCGGCACCGGGCCGAGGCCGGACGCGGACGCCACGTTGACCACGTCTCCCCCGCGCGACCCGAACGCCGCGACCGCGGCACGCGTCCCCCACAGCACGCCCTTGAGGTTCACGTCCACCAGCGCGTTCACCTGCTCGGAGGTGACGCCGCACAGCGTGCCGTCGTGGCCGACCCCGGCGTTGTTGACCCAGACCACCAGGTCGCCGTGCCGGGCCGCCTCGCGGGCGACGCGGGCGTGCGACTCCTCCTCACGCACGTCCTGCTCCACGCCCGCGACCGCGCCGATCTCCTCCGCCGTACGACGGGCGGCGTCCCCGTCCACGTCGGTCACCACCACGGCGTACCCGCGGGCGACGAGGAGCTCGGCGATGCCGCGGCCGATGCCGCGACCCGCCCCGGTGACGACGGCGCTGTCCATACCGGCAGCCAACCAGAAGCGCCGCGCGGGCGCGACACGCCGTTCGAACAGATGTTTGAACAAGGCCGTTCGTGACGACTACCGTGAACCTCGTCCGGACACCCGGCCGCCGCGCGGCCGGACGTCCCGACCGGCGACATCCCGACGCAGGCGGAGCAGAAGGGCACCCTCATGGCAGGCAAGCGCAAGGCGGACGCGACCGGGACGAGCGGGGTCGCGGAGCTGCCCGACGGTCCCCCCGACGCACACGGCCTGACCCCGCGCCAGCAGCGGGTGCTCACGGTGATCCGCGACTCGATCGAGCGGCGCGGCTACCCACCGAGCATGCGGGAGATCGGTGAGCGGGTCGGCCTGACCAGCTCCTCGTCGGTCGCCCACCAGCTGCGGGTGCTCGAGGAGAAGGGGTACCTCAAGCGGGACCCGAACCGTCCCCGCGCCCTGTCGGTGTTCAACCCCGACGAGGCGGAGGGTGTCGACGAGACCGGTGTCGGCGACGCGATGCCCGCCGCGACGTACGTCCCGATGGTCGGCCGGATCGCGGCCGGCGGCCCGATCCTGGCCGACGAGCGGGTCGAGGAGATCATGCCGCTGCCCAAGAGCCTGGTCGGCGAGGGCACGCTGTTCCTGCTCGAGGTGGTCGGAGACTCGATGATCGACGCGGCGATCTGCAACGGCGACTACGTCGTGGTCCGCCAGGAGCAGACCGCGGAGAACGGCGAGATCGTCGCGGCGCTGATCGACGGCGAGGCGACCGTGAAGACGTTCCAGCGCAAGAACGGCCAGGTGTGGCTGCTGCCGCACAACGACGCCTACGAGCCGATCGACGGCACGAACGCCACGATCCTCGGCAAGGTCACCGCGGTCCTGCGCCGCGTGTGAGGAGACACCTCCTCGGGTTCGGCAAAACCGCACGGGCCGGGGGGCCGGCTGGTTAGGCTCGGGCGCCCCTCACCCTCTCGGACGGTCGTCTCCCGTGCTCCCAGCCCTCACCCGTGGCGCCCTCGTCGCGGCGTTCGTCGTGATGTCCTCGTCCCTGCCCGCCGTCGCGGACACCCCCGCGACGCCCGGACCGGCGACCGACCCCGTGGTCGTGTCCTCGAGCCCCGACCCCACCCAGCCGACGTCCGAGACCCCGGCTGCGGCCGCCGGCGACGCTCTCGCCGCCGCCGGTCAGGTCTTCGACGGCGCCACCGGGCCCTCGGAGACGCCGGACGCCGCGGACCCGCAGGCCGCTCCGGACGCCACGGTGGTGCTCCGCGACCTGGCGATGCGGCTCCCCGACCTGCCGACGCTGCGGGACCGTCGGTCGGCGCGACGGATCCTGATGCGTCCCACCGACGGCGATGTCTCGCAGACCGGCGAGCCCAAGTACACCGACCCCGCAGTGAAGACTGCCTGCACCATTTCGGTGTGCGTGCACTGGGTGGAGAACGCCGCCCTCGACGAGAACGCTGCCACCCCGGACTGGGCGAACACGACGCTGACCACGGTCGACTCGGTCTACACCGCCGAGACCCAGAGGCTCGGCTACCGCGCTCCGCTCGCGGACACCACGGCGGCCGACAACGGCGGGGACGGGCGG
>DASTGV010000462.1:0-6880 GCA_035718765.1 Nocardioidaceae bacterium | reverse complement strand
CTGCGGGCAACACTGCGCCGGCGACGTCCGGCGCAGCCTCCAACGTCACATCCGCACGGCGGAGCCTTGTAGACCCGTTCGGACCAGGTCTAGATAGACGCGAGGCGCCGAGGCGTTCGGGCCGTACCTGCGCGAAGTGTGCAGGATGACGGGCACTTGCGCGAAGCGCGCAGGGATGCGAACGTGGGTCGACCCATCCCGAGACGGCCGTCACCGGCGACCCGACGCCTCGCCGAGAGGGCCCGACGACCAGGAGCGCTGCGTGACCGAGCTCGTCATCATCGCCGACGACCTCACCGGCGCGGCCGACAGCGCGGCCCTGATGACCCGGCGGGGGGCGACGTCGATCGTCCTCGACCCCGACGAGGAGTGGCCGCCGGCCGAGGTCGTCGCGGTGGACACCGACAGCCGGCACCGCGCGCCGGGGCTCGCCGCCGCACGTGTCGCCGCAGCCGCCCGGCGAGCCCGGCAGCTCGGCGCCCCGGTCTTCAAGAAGGTCGACTCCACGATGCGCGGCAACATCGCCGTCGAGCTGCGGGCGCTGACCGACGCCCTCGGCGGCGAGGACGTCCGGCCGCTGGTGGTGATGGCCGCCGCGTTCCCGGCCATGTCGCGCACCACGGTCGGCGGGGTGGTGCACGTCGACGGGACGCGGCTCGACGCGCACGGTAGCGACGGTGACCTGGTCGGCCTGCTGACCCGCGGTGGACTGCGCACCCGGCCCCTCGGCCTGCGCACCCTGGGCGCGGCAGCGGAGCTGGCGGCCGCGCTCGACGCGGCGCACGCCGCCGGCGAGCACGCCGTCGTGGTCGACGGGGTGACCGAGCAGCACCTCGAGACGGTCGCCGCCGCTGCCCGGCTGGCGCTGTGCCCGCTGGTGCTGGCCGGGTCCGGGGGCCTGGGGCGGGCGCTGGCAGGCCCGGCCGCCGATGCGTCCGTGGTCGAGGACGCCGGTGCGCGGCCACCGTGGGCGGCGGGCGAGGCGCGGGGTCGACACGCCCTGGTCGTGGTCGGCAGCCACGCCCCGCAGGCACGCGCCCAGCTGGCTCGGCTCGCCGAGCGGGGTGTGCGGATCGTGTGGCTCGACGGACCGACGGAACGCACGAGCGCCCGGCTCCGGGACGGACTCCGACGCGGACCGGTCGCGCTCGCCCCTGACGCCGCGGCGCCGGTGGTGCGCGGCGAGGCGCCGCGCGTCGCGCGGGCCCTGGCGGCGTCGACCGTCGCCGCGCTGGACGAGGCCGGCCATCTGGTGGCGACCGGCGGCGAGACCGCGCGTGCCGTGCTGGGGACCCTCGGCGTCACCCGGCTGGACGTGCTCGGCGAGCTCGAGCCCGGTGTCGTTCGGTGCGCCGTGCCCGAGCGCGGTCTCCGCCTGACCTTGAAGGCGGGCGCCTTCGGTGATCCCGACACCCTCCTTCGCTGCCTGGCCTGGCCGTCCCACCCCGGGAGCCGGACCACCGGCCGCCCCCTCATCCCACCTGTCGGCGAGACCGTCCGCCATCCCTCCGGAAGCCGAGGAGAGCAGCCCGAATGAACCGTCCCATCGTCGCGATCACCATGGGCGACCCCGCCGGCGTCGGGCCGGAGGTCGTCGTCAAGGCGCTGATGCGTCCCGAGGTCTACGAGCGGTGCCGTCCACTCGTGGTGGGCGACGCCCGCCGGCTTCGGGCCGCAGTCGAGATCACGGGCGCCGGGCTCGCCGTGGCCCCGGTGGACGGCCCCGAGGACGCGGCGTACGAGCGGGGAACCGTCGACGTCGTCGACCTCGACTGCGTCCCCGACGACCTCCCGTTCGGGGAGCTGTCGCCGGTGGCCGGGGAGGCCGCCTACCGGTTCATCGCGGCGGCGGTGGAGCTGGCCACGAGCGGCCGGGTCGGTGCCATCTGCACCGCGCCGCTGAACAAGGAGGCGCTGCACTCCGCCGGGCACGTCTACCCCGGGCACACCGAGCTGCTCGCAGAGCTGACCGGGACCGAGGAGGTCTCGATGATGCTCAACGCACCGAGGTTGCGGGTCATCCACGTCACCACGCACATCGGCCTGGTCGACATGGTCGCGAAGATCGAGCCGGGGCTGGTGGAACGCACGATCCGCCGCGGCCACGAGACCTTGGTCAAGGCAGGCATCGAGCATCCGCGCATCGCGGTGTGCGGCATCAACCCGCACGCCGGGGAGAACGGGTTGTTCGGCTACGGGGAGGAGGAGCACAAGGTCGCGCCCGGGATCGCGGCCGCCCGGGCCGCCGGCATCGACGCGGTCGGGCCGTTGCCGGCCGACACGATCTTCTTCCGGGCCGGCCGCGGGGACTTCGACCTGGTGGTGGCGATGTACCACGACCAGGGGCACGGTCCGGTGAAAGTGCTGGGCATCGAGGCCGGCGTCAACGTCACGGTCGGGCTGCCGGTGATCCGCACCAGCGTCGACCACGGCACCGCGTTCGACATCGCCGGCACCGGTGCCGCGGACGAGGCCAGCATGGTCGAGGCGCTGCGACAGGCGGCAGACCTGGCGCCCGGCGCGGCGACCTGACCCTCCAGGTCCACTAGGGTCGTGGCCGTGAGGGCCAGGGACCGGCGCGCCGAGATCGGCGCGACTCTTCGCTCCCGGCCGGCCAGCGTCGAGGAGCTGGCCGAGAGGTACGGCGTCTCGCTGTCGACCATCCGCCGGGACCTGAGCACCCTCTCGGCCGGCGGCGAGGTGGTCCGCACCTACGGAGGCGCGCTCGCTCCGGCCCCGGGCGAGCAGAGCGTGCACGAGCGCGAGCACCTGTCCTTGACGCAGAAGGCGGCGATCGCCCGCGAGGCGGAGCGGTTCGTCCGGCCGGGACAGCTGCTGCTGCTCGATGCCGGCACCACCGTCGGTGCGCTCGCCGCCCGCCTCGCGTCGTACGAGGGGATCACCGTGGTGACCAGCGGGGTGACGACGATGCACGCCCTCGAGGACGCAGCCGGGGTGAACCTGATGGTGCTCGGCGGCAGCGTGCGGCACGTCAGCCTCGGCATGGTGGGCCCGCTGGCCGAGGCGGCGCTGGCGCGGATCACCGCCGACGTGGCCTTCCTGGGCGCCGACGGGGTCACCGCCGACCGCGGCCTCTGCGAGGGGTCTGCGGAGCAGGCCTCGCTCAAGCGGGCCATGGTGGCGAGCGCCTCGACGGTGGTCGTGCTCGCCGACGCCGGCAAGCTCGGCAGCCCCGTGAGCCACTTCTGGACGCCCCTGGACCGTCCGTGGACGCTGGTCACGGACGCGCGGGCCACCGAGGGGCAGCTCGCGCCGTTCCGGGCGCGCGGCGACGTCGAGGTGGTCGTGGCGCCGCGACGCAAGGGCCGTCGGTGAGCGGGGAACGGGGCGCAGACCGTCGACCGGTCCGCACCGGGCTGGCGGAGCAGGTCGCCGGGCACCTGCTGCACGACATCACCGAGGGCGTCTACCCGCCGGGCTCCCGGCTGCCGCCCGAGCCGGTGCTGGCCGAGGAGACGGGCGTGTCCCGGCTGACGCTGCGCGAGGCGGTGAAGTCGCTCGGGCTCCGCGGTGTGCTCCGGGTCGAGCAGGGGCGCGGCACGTTCGTGAACCCGACCTCGGAGTGGATGCCGTTCGACCCGCAGCTCCTCGCCACCTTGGTGCAGCGCGACCACGGGCTGGCCGCGCAGCTGACCGAGGTGCGCGGCATCGTCGAGGTGGGGGCGGCGGCGCTGGCCGCACGCCGGCGAACGCCGGAGGACCTGCGTCGGATGCGCGCGGCGCTGGACGCCGCCCGGACGGCGCTCGACGACGAGGACGTGGCCGCCTTCTCCCGCGCGGACATCGCGTTCCACGCGGCGGTGCTGGAGGCGGTGGGCAACCAGTTCGTGCCCGCCCTGCTCGTGCCCGCGGAGGCCGCCCTGCGGGAGATCCGGGTGCAGACCTCGCGGGACCGCGCCGCCAGCGAGCGGGCACTGGTGATGCACTCCAGGATCTACGACGCCATCCGGCGCCGCTCGGCGCGGACCGCGTCGGACGCGATGGCGCGGCACCTGGACGAGACCCGCCGGCACATCGCCGCGATGCCGCAGTGACCGCTCCCTTGACTGCCCGAAGGGCCGGTCATACGGTCACAGCGAGTAAACATCAGATGACCTGACGTTTCGTGGCGGCGCCGGGTCGCACCCGCAGACGGGAGGGTACCCGGATGAGCAACGAGCGACGGTCCGCCGGCAGCCTGCGCAGCCAGGAGTGGTTCGCCAACCCCGACGACGTGAGCATGACCGCGCTCTACATCGAGCGCTACATGAACTGGGGACTGACCCGTGAGGAGCTGCAGTCCGGGCGCCCGGTGATCGGCATCGCCCAGACGGGCTCGGACCTCTCACCCTGCAACCGCCACCACCTGCAGCTGGCGGAACGGGTCCGCGAGGGGATCCGGGAGAGCGGCGGCATCGCCATCGAGTTCCCGGTGCACCCGATCCAGGAGACCGGGAAGCGCCCCACTGCGGCCCTGGACCGCAACCTCGCCTACCTGGGTCTGGTGGAGGTGCTCTACGGCTACCCGCTCGACGGTGTGGTCCTGACGACCGGCTGCGACAAGACGACGCCGGCCTGCCTGATGGCAGCGGCCACCGTCGACATCCCCGCGATCGTGCTCTCCGGCGGGCCGATGCTGAACGGCTGGTTCCAGGGCGAGCGGGTCGGCTCGGGCACCATCGTGTGGAAGGCACGCGAGATGCTCGCCGCGGGCGATATCGACGAGGCCCAGTTCGTCGAGATGGTGGCGTCCTCGGCGCCGTCTCCCGGGCACTGCAACACCATGGGCACGGCGTCCACGATGAACAGCCTCGCGGAGGCGCTCGGGATGAGCCTGCCCGGGTCGGCGGCGATCCCGGCCCCGCACCGCGACCGCGCCCGGGTCGCCTACCTGACCGGACGGCGGATCGTCGAGATGGTCGAGGAGGACCTGAAGCCCTCCGACATCCTGACCCGGGATGCCTTCGAGAACGCGATCGTGGTGAACTCGGCGATCGGCGGCTCCACCAACGCCCCCGTCCACGTGACCGCGATCGCCCGGCACGCGGGCGTCGACCTCACGATCGAGGACTGGGAGGCGGTGGGGCACCGGGTGCCGCTCCTGGTGGACCTGCAGCCCGCCGGCCGGTTCCTCGGCGAGGAGTACCACCGGGCCGGCGGGGTCCCGGCGGTGGTCGCCGAGCTGATCGAGCACGGGCTGGTGCACGAGGACGCGATGACCGTCAACGGCCGCACGATCGGGGAGAACTGCCGCGGGCACGCCGGCACCGACCCCGAGGTGATCCGACGCTTCGACGACCCGCTGGTGGCGGACGCCGGGTTCGTGGTGCTGACCGGCAACCTGTTCGACAGCGCGGTGATGAAGACCAGCGTGATCTCGGAGGAGTTCCGGGCCCGCTACCTCTCCGACCCCGACCACCCCCAGGTGTTCGAGAGCCGGGCGGTCGTCTTCGAGGGGCCGGAGGACTACCACGCGCGGATCGACGACCCCGTGCTGGAGATCGACGAGGACTGCGCCCTGTTCATCCGCGGCACCGGGCCGGTGGGCTACCCGGGGTCCGCCGAGGTCGTGAACATGCAGCCGCCCGCCGCACTGATCCGGCAGGGCGTCCGCGCGTTGCCCTGCATCGGCGACGGTCGCCAGTCCGGCACCTCGGGGTCGCCGTCGATCCTGAACGCGTCCCCGGAGGCGGCGGTCGGGGGCGGGCTGGCGCTGCTGCGGACCGGTGACCGGGTGCGCTTCGACCTGGCCGCGGGCACCGCCGACATCGTCATCTCCGACGACGAGCTCGAGCGACGTCGACAGGAGGCGGAGCGTACGCCGTACCCGGTGCCCGAGTCCCAGACGCCCTGGCAGGAGATCCAGCGCTCCATGGTCGGCCAGCTGGACACCGGGATGGTGCTCGAGCCCGCGGTGGCCTACCAGCGGGTGGCGCGCACGAAGGGCGTGCCCCGGCACAGCCACTGACCCGGCTCGCCGAGCCGGCATCCCCTCATGAGGAGGGGGTGACCAGACCGAGCCTGGCCATGGCGGCCGGCACGTCGTAGTCCTGGGGCACCGGCAGCAGCGGCGGCCGCACCGTGCCGAGGTCGACACCGTGCTGTGCGCCGGCCAGCACCTTGAGCACCGCGGGCGAGTCGTGCTGCTTGGTCACCGCCACCACGTCGCGCAGGTGTGCGGCCAGCTGCTCGGCGCCCTCGCGGTCACCGGCCCGGGCTCGGCGGTGCACCTCGACCATCTGGTCGGGCACGATGTTGGCGAGCGCGGAGATCGCACCCGCGGAGTCCGGCAGGTCCGCGGCGAGGTCGTCCTCCGTCCCGACCATCACCTGCCGGCCGCCCGCGCGCACCGCCGCCGAGTA
Organism: Nocardioidaceae bacterium; assembly: GCA_035718765.1. Lineage (GTDB taxonomy): Bacteria > Actinomycetota > Actinomycetes > Propionibacteriales > Nocardioidaceae > Nocardioides_B. The sequence continues at coordinate 518 of DASTGV010000462.1, read as the reverse complement.
GTCCGCGTCCCCCGCCGAGTTCTTCACCCCCCACACCGGCAGCGTGCAGACCAGCTCCGCCGGCACCGGAACCGCGTAGCGCGGGATGTGGTAGGCGAGGACCGGGTGCCGGGTGGCCTCCAGCACCCGTTCGTAGAAGATCCGCAGACCCTCGGCCGTCACCGGTCGGAAGTACGACGGCGGCAGCACCAGCACCCCGCCGAGCGGCAGGTCCTCGAGCCGCTCGAGCATGCGCAGCGTGTCGGGGAGGTTCCCCTCCATCAGCGCCGGGACCAGGTCGAGCCCGTGGTCGTCGCCGGCCAGCGCCTCCAGGGTCGTGACCTTCTCCGAGGTCGCCACGGACGGCCCCTCGCCGTTGGTGCCGAAGGCCACCACGCCGGTGACGCCGTGCTGCGCCAGCCAGGACACGTGGGCCCGGTAGGCCTCGAGATCGAGGGAGAAGTCGCGGTCGTCGTGGAAAGGGGTCACGTTGGCGACGTAGACGCCATCGCGCATGGGGGCTCCCGGAGCTAGGTCGG
>DASTGV010000461.1:0-3656 GCA_035718765.1 Nocardioidaceae bacterium | reverse complement strand
CGCACGGTCGTGTACCGCCTGGTCGCCACGCTCGAGCAGCACGGGCTGGCCCGCCGCGACCCGGGCGGGCGGCTGCACGTCGGACTCGGGGTGCTCTCGCTGGCCCGCGGCCTGCAGCCGGTGCTTCGCGAGCTCGCGGGTCCGGTGCTGCGGACGCTGGCCGAGCAGCTGGGCAGCACCGCCCACCTGACCGTGGCCGACGGCGGCGAGGCGCTCGCCATCGCGGTGGTCGAGCCGACCTGGACCGACTACCACGTCGCCTACCGGGTCGGCGCGCGGCACCCGCTGGAGCAGGGGGCGGCCGGCAAGGCGATCCTGCTGGGCCGGTCGCCGGACGGCAGGCCGGCGTACGTCGAGACCGTGGGCGAGATCCAGGCCGGGGCGCACGGCGTCGCGGCGCCGGTGCTCGGCGTCGAGGGGCTGGAGGCGTCGGTCGGCATCGTGTCGCTCGGCGACTTCGACGCCCGCGAGTTCGGGCCCCAGGTCGTCTCCGCCGCGGCCGAGGTGGCGGGCCGGCTCTCTTGACCTCCTCCGGCGGCTACCTCGACCGTCCCGCGCCCAGCGGGCTGGCCGACGTCATCGAGATCATCCTGGACAAGGGCATCGTGATCGACGCCTACGCCCGCGTCTCGCTCGTCGGCATCGAGCTGCTGACCGTCGACGCCCGGGTGGTGATCGCCAGCGTCGACACCTACCTGCGCTTCGCGGAGGCGACCAACCGGCTCGAGCTCGAGCCCAAGCAGCGCGGGCTGCCGGAGCTGGTCGGGGAGGTCGGCGGAAAGATCGTCGAGGAGGTCGCGGCGAACGTCGTCGAGAAGAAGGTCCGCGCCCCGATCGAGAAGGTCAAGGACGTCGCCGCCGAGGTCAAGGAGAAGGCGGAGGACGTCGTGGAGAAGGCCGTCGAGGGCGTCGAGAAGCTCACCTGAGCGCCGTTCAGCGGCGCAGCAGCGGCTGGGCACCCTCGAGCACCGCGGAGTACGACGCGCGCACCCGCGCGTAGTAGTCGGCCCTCGACGGGTCCGGCTCGACCACGGCGGCACCCTGCTTCCAGTGCGGCGGCGCGTCGTCCTGCGAGAGCGTCCAGGCCGCCTGCCGGGCCGCCCCGAGGGCGACGTACTCCGCCGGCTCCGGAATCGCGACCGGCAGCGCGAACAGGCCCGCCGCGATCCGACGGACGGCGTCCGAGCGCGCCGCGCCGCCGATCAGCACGATGCGTCGTGGGGTGACGCCGGCGGCCTCGAGCGGGGCGACCGCGTCCGCGAGCCCGCAGAGCATCCCCTCGACCGACGCCCGCACCAGGTGCGCGGGGGTGGCGTTGTGGCGGGTCAGACCGTGCAGCAGCCCGGTGGCGTCCGGCAGGGCCGGGGTCCGCTCGCCGTCGAGGAACGGCAGCAGCACGAGGCCCCGGCTGTCGTCGACCGACAGCGCGAGCCGGTCGAGGTCGGGGAGCTCGGCGCCGGCCATCGTCAGTGCCGCGCCGATCACCCGCGCGGCGTTCAGGGTGCACACGAGCGGCAGGAACCGGCCGGTCGCGTCCGCGAAGCCGGCGACGATCCCGGACGGGTCGGCGGCCGGCCGGTCGCTGACCGCGAAGACGGTGCCGCTGGTGCCGAGCGAGACCACGACGTCGCCGGGCTCGAGGTCGAGACCGAGCGCGGCGCCCATGTTGTCGCCGGTGCCGGGACCCAGGACGATCCCGCTCGGCGTCTCGCCGACGGCCTCGCGGGGGCCCGCGACCCGCGGCACGGCGAGGTCGCGGCCGAACGCGCTGCGCAGGATGTCGGGACGGTAGGACCCCTCGGCCGCCGACCAGTAGCCGGTCCCGCTCGCGTCCCCGCGGTCCGTCGTCGGCTCGCCCGCGCCGCCGCGCAGCTGGTGGGTGACCCAGTCGTGGGGGAGCAGCACGCCCTGCGCGCGCTCGGCCACCTCCGGCTCGTTGTCGGCCACCCAGCGCAGCTTGGTCACGGTGAAGGAGGCGACCGGCACGATGCCGGTGGCGTCGGCCCAGGTCTGCGCGCCGCCGAGCTCCTCGATGAGGGTGGCGGCCTGCGGCGCGGAGCGGTTGTCGTTCCACAGCAGCGCGTCGCGGACCGGTGTGCCGGCCTCGTCGACCAGGACCATGCCGTGCTGCTGGCCGCCGACCGCGACCGCCTCGACGCCGTGGAGCAGGCCCTCGGACGCCTGCTCCCACGCCTGCCACCAGACGCGGGCGTCGACCTCGGTGAGGTCGGGGTGCGGCGCCCGGCCCTCACGGACGACGTCGCCGGTCTCGCTGTCGCACACGACGACCTTGGTGTTCTGCGTGGAGCAGTCCACGCCTGCCACGAGTGTCACGGTCGTGACCCTACCCGCCCGAGGGGCCGGCGACGGCGGCATCCATCAGCGGCAGCACGCGGTAGGGGATCTGGGTCGCGAGCGCGATCACCGTCGAGGACCGGACGATGCCGACGTCCGAGAGCACCGCGTCGATCACCCGCTGCAGGTCGCTGTTGGAGCGGGCCACGACCCGGGCCCACATGTCGCCGGCGCCGGTGATCGTGAACGCCTCCAGCACCTCGGGGATGGTCGCGAGGTGGCGGGCCACCGACTCGTGCCCGGCACCCTGCCGGATCTCGAGGGTCAAGAACGCGGTCACCGGGTAGCCGAGCGCCTCGGGCTCGAGCTCGGGCCCCCAGCCGGAGATCACCCCGCCGGCCACCAGCTTGTCGAGCCGCGCCTGCACCGTGCCCCGCGCGACCCCCAGGCGCCGGGACGCCTCGAGCACCCCGATCCGCGGCTCGGCGGCGAACAGGTGGAGCAAGGTGGCGTCCAGGTCGTCCATGACCGCCCCTTCCGCTGGGCAAGTTGCACAGTGATCCGACGTACTGTTGCACAATCCGTCCGACCCCACCATGCTGCCCGGCATGACCGACTCGCTGACCCACTCCCTGACCCACGACGAGCTGAAGGCCGACCTCACCCTGGAGCAGCTGCAGCAGCTGGTCGGGCTGGTCGAGTACGACGAGGAGCAGGACGTCTTCCCGGTGACCGGGTGGGACGCGATCGTGTTCGTCGTCGGCAACGCCACCCAGACCGCGCACTACTACCAGTCCGCGTGGGGCATGCAGCTGGAGGCGTACTCCGGCCCCGAGAACGGCAACCGCGACCACAAGTCGTTCGTGCTGCGCTCCGGCTCCATCCGGTTCGTGGTCAACGGCGCCGTCGACCCCGACAGCCCCCTGGTCGAGCACCACCGCAGGCACGGCGACGGGGTCGTCGACATCGCCCTCGAGGTCCCGGACGTGGACCGGTGCATCGCCCAGGCCGAGAAGGCCGGCGCGACCGTCGTCCGCCGGCCCGAGGACGTCACCGACGAGCACGGCACCGTCCGGATCGCCTCGATCGCGACCTACGGCGAGACCGTGCACACCCTCGTCGACCGGTCCCGGTACGACGGCCCCTACCTGCCCGGCTACGTCGCGGCGGAGTCGTCGTGGGTCAAGCGCGACGGCGAGCCGAAGCGGCTGTTCCAGGCCCTCGACCACATCGTCGGCAACGTCGAGCTGGGCCGGATGGAGGAGTGGGTCACCTTCTACAACAAGGTGATGGGCTTCGTGAACATGGCGGAGTTCATCGGCGACGACATCGCCACCGACTACTCGGCGCTGATGTCGAAG
>DASTGV010000460.1:0-2614 GCA_035718765.1 Nocardioidaceae bacterium | reverse complement strand
GCGGAGATCCTCGGACTGGCGTGCGGGCACCGGCTCGGGGTATCCCGGTCATGTGACCCCACGACCCGACCCCGACTCCACACCCGACCCCGCGCCCGACGCCTCCGCGATGCACCGGCAGGAGGCACACAAGGGCGGGCTCGCCTCCCGGCTCAACTGGCTGCGGGCCGGTGTGCTCGGCGCGAACGACGGGATCGTGTCGACCGCCGGACTGGTCGTCGGTGTCGCCGGTGCGACCTCCAGCCGGACGGCCATCCTCGTGGCGGGGCTCGCCGGGCTCGTCGCCGGCGCGCTCTCGATGGCCGGCGGCGAGTACGTGTCGGTGTCGACCCAGTCCGACACGGAGAAGGCCGCGATCACGCGGGAGCGCTGGGAGCTGGAGCACCTCCCCGCGGACGAGCTGGCCGAGCTCACCGCGCTCTACGTCGGGAAGGGCCTCTCCCCCGCGCTGGCGGCGCAGGTGGCGGGCGAGCTCACCGCCCACGACGCGCTGGCCGCGCACGCCGAGGCCGAGCTCGGGATCGACCCGACCGAGCGCACCAACCCGTGGCACGCCGCGGGGTCGTCGATGCTCGCCTTCTCGGTCGGCGCCCTGCTCCCGCTGGTGGCCATCGTGCTGCCGCCCCAGTCGTGGCGGGTGCCGGTCACCTTCGTCGCCGTGCTCGCCGCGCTGGTCGTGACCGGCGTCGTGTCGGCGCGCCTGGGCGGTGCTCCGGCCCGGGCGGCCGTCGTGCGCAACGTGGTCGTGGGCCTGCTGGCGATGGTCGTCACCTTCGCCGTCGGGTCGCTGTTCTCGGTGGGCGGCTGAGAGACCCGGGCACCCTCAGGAGCCCTGGGCCTCGCGCACCAGCGCGGCGGCGACGTCCGCGAGCTTCACGTTGGTGTCCCGGGAGATCTGGCGCAGCACCTGGAACGCCTCGTCCGGCGTGCACCGGCGGTCGCGCACGATGATGCCCTTGGCCTGGTCGATCGTCGGCCGGCTGCGCAGCATGTCCTTCATCTGCGCCACCTCGGTCGCCAGCCGGCCGTAGCCCTCGACCGCCGCGATGAACGTCTCCAGGCCCGCCAGCCGGTCGCGGGCGGCGAGCGAGCGCAGGTCACCGGCCTCCAGGAGGTCGCGGTACTCCGCCAGTCCGGCGACCAGGTCACTGTCGAGCATCGTCACGTCCTGCGCCCGGATCGCGACGCCGACGACCTTCCTGCCCTCGATGACCGGCGCGTTGGTCAGCAGCCACCGCTTCTCCACGAACGTGTCGGGACGGCCCGGCGCCGGGATGTCGTAGCGCAGCGGGCTCATCTCGTGCCGGCGGCGGGTCCGGATGACCCGCTCGAGGGAGCCGCGCAACGTCGAGACCGAGCCCACCTCAGGAGCCGCCGGGTTGTCCGGGAACATCTCGAACACCGGCGACGTGCGCAGCTCCTCCACCGTGCGGCCGGTGGCCCGGGCGTACGCCGGAGTGGCCGCGCGGATCACGAACTCGTCGTCCAGCACGACGGTCAGGCTCGGGTCGCCGGTGAAGACGGGGTCCCGCTGACGGTCATCGAGCACCGACCGCATCGGCACCTCCTTCTGCCTTCTCCTGTGACACCGCCACGACGCTAACGGGTGGCACCCGGCGCGTCGACGCCCATCATCGTCCCCGGCCCGTCCGTTCCGAGACGGTCTAGTCCGGTAACGGGCGGCGCGCTGCCGTCGCCGGGGAGGGTCGGCGCCCGAGGCGGCTCGGTCTCCTCAGGCCTCCGGGGTGCTGCGCTCGGGGGCCGACGTGCCGACGCGGGGACCCTCCCCGGGAGACAGCTGCCAGTCGCGGATCTCCGGGAGGTCCTCACCGTGGCTGCGGACGTACATGCGGTGCTCGATGATCTTGTTCTTCAGGTGGTCCCGGGCCGGCCCCGAGGTTCCCTGCAGGCGCTGGACGCGGTCGATCACGTCCATCGCCAGGTCGTAGCGGTCGACCTGGTTGAGCACCGTCATGTCGAACGGGGTGGTGGTCGTGCCCTCCTCCTTGTAGCCGCGGACGTGGAAGTTGTCGTGGTTGGTGCGCTTGTAGGTGAGCCGGTGGATGAGCCACGGGTAGCCGTGGTAGGCGAAGATGACCGGCTTGTCGCGGGTGAACAGCGAGTCGAAGTCCGCGCCCGAGAGCCCGTGCGGGTGCTCGCGCTCGTCCTGCAGGCGCATCAGGTCGACGACGTTCACCACGCGGACCGACAGGTCGGGGAGCAGGTCGCGGAGCAGGTCCACCGCGGCGAGCGTCTCCATGGTCGGGACGTCGCCGGCGCAGCCCATCACCACGTCCGGCTCGCCCTCGCCCTCGGTGCCGGCCCAGTCCCAGATGCCGATGCCCTTGGTGGTGTGGACGATCGCCTGGTCCATCGTGAGGTACTGCAGCGCAGGCTGCTTGCCCGCCACGATCACGTTGACGTACTGGCGGCTGCGCAGGCAGTGGTCCGCCACGGACAGCAGCGTGTTCGCGTCCGGCGGCAGGTAGACCCGGACGACCTCCGCCTTCTTGTTCACCACGTGGTCGATGAAGCCGGGGTCCTGGTGCGAGAAGCCGTTGTGGTCCTGGCGCCAGACGTGCGAGGTGAGCAGGTAGTTCAGCGACGCGACCGG
>DASTGV010000459.1:0-10631 GCA_035718765.1 Nocardioidaceae bacterium | reverse complement strand
CGTAGAGCGCGTAGGAGTAGTGCGTCCACGCCGCCGCGTTGAGCACGACCGGGGTGCCCGTGTCGGCGGCCCCGTTGAGCCAGTCGAGCAGCTCGCCCTCGTGGTTGGTCTGCCGGACCTCGACGTCGAGCCCGAGGTCGCGGCCCCAGCCCTCGCAGAGGCCGACCAGCTCGTCGTAGGTCGTGCGGCCGTAGATCTCGGGCTGCCGACGGCCGAGCCGGCCGAGGTTCGGTCCGTTGAGCACCAGCACCGTCGCCATCAGGCCTCCCGGGTGATCTCGGCGTAGGCCGCAGTGAGCAGGGCCGGGTCGGGTGCGGTGAGGATCGACGGACGGGCCAGCCCGTCGAGCACCACGAACCGCAGCTGGTCGCCGCGGGTCTTCTTGTCGACCTTCATGCCCTCGTGCAGCTGCGCCCAGCCGGCGCCGCGGTAGGTCGTGGGCAGCCCGACCAGCTCGAGCACCGAGCGGTGCCGGTCGGCGGTGGCCTCGTCGAGGCGGCCGGCCAGCCGGGCCAGCTCGGCGACGAAGGTCATCCCGATCGCGACGGCGGCACCGTGCCGGAAGTTGTAGCGCTCGGCGCGCTCGATGGCGTGACCGAGGGTGTGGCCGTAGTTGAGCGCCTCGCGCCCGGGCCGGCCGGACGCGCCGGCGGTCTCCTTGAGGTCGTCGACGACGACGTCGACCTTGACCCGGATCGCCCGCTCGATGAGCTCGCGCAGCACGTCCGACCCCGGCATCACGGCGGAGAGCGGGTCGCCCTCGACGAGGTCGAGGATCGCCGGGTCGGCGATGAAGCCGCACTTCACGACCTCGGCCAGCCCGCTGATCAGCTCGTTGCGGGGCAGCGTCTCGAGGGTGGCCAGGTCGCAGAGCACGCCGGCCGGCTCGTGGAAGGCGCCGACGAGGTTCTTGCCCTCGGCGGTGTTCATCCCGGTCTTGCCGCCGACCGCGGCGTCGACCATCGCCAGCAGCGTCGTGGGCAGGTGGACGACCTTCACGCCGCGCAGCCACGTCGCCGCCACGAAGCCGCCCATGTCGGTGGTGGACCCGCCGCCCACGGTGACCACGGCGTCGCTGCGGGTGAAGCCGGTCTGGCCGAGCACCTGCCAGCAGAACGACGCGACCGGTGCGAGCTTGGCCTCCTCGCCGTCGGGGATCTCGATGCCGTGCGCGTCGTACCCCTGCCGGGTGAGGTCCTCGCGGATCGCCTCGCCGGTCGCGGCCAGGGCCCGCGGGTGGATCACCGCCACCCGGCGGACGCCCTCACCGAGCATCCCCGGCAGCTCTGCGAGCAGCCCGGTGCCCACGACGACGTCGTACGGCGCCGCACCGCCGACGTGCAGCACGCTGCGGTCCGTCATACCTTCTCCCCTGCCTGCTCGACGAGCCGGGCGACCTCGTCCGCGACGTCCTCGGGAGTGCGCCCGTCGGTGTGCACGGTGATCGAGGCGACCTCGCGGTAGACCGGCAGCCGCTCCTCGAGCAGCGCCTTGATCCGGGCGCGCATGTTGCCCATCAGCATCGGCCGGGTGATGCCCAGGCCGACGCGCTTGACCGCGTCCGAGACGCCGACCTCCAGGAACACCACGCGGTGCGCGCGCAACGCCTCCCGGGTGTCCGGGTCCAGGACGGCGCCCCCGCCGAGCGCGAGCACGCCCGGGTGCGCCGCCAGCGCCTCGGCCACGGCGGCCCGCTCCCGGGACCGGAAGCCCTGCTCGCCCTCGTCGACGAAGATCTCGGAGATCGTCCGGCCCGCGCCGGCCTCCACGTCGTGGTCGGTGTCGCGGACGGTGACGCCCCAGCGGGCGCCCAGCAGCTCGGCCACGGTGGTCTTGCCCGCGCCCATCGGCCCGACGAGGACCACGCGGGGGGTGGTGTCCGGGCTCACGAGTACCTCAGCGCGCCCAGGTAGCCCTCGACGTTGCGCCGGGTCTCGCCCACCGAGTCGCCGCCGAACTTCTCCAGCACCACGTCGGCGAGGGTGAGGGCGACCATCGCCTCGGCCACGATCCCGGCCGCCGGCACCGCGCACACGTCGGAGCGCTGGTGGTGCGCCACGGCCTCCTCGCCGGTGGCCACGTCGACGGTGCGGAGCGCCCGCGGGACGGTGGCGATCGGCTTCATCGCCGCGCGCACGCGCAGCGTCTCCCCCGTCGACATGCCGCCCTCGGTGCCGCCGGAGCGGCCCGACGTGCGCCGGATCCCGCCGGCGGTCGCGACGATCTCGTCGTGCGCGCTGGAGCCGGGGGTGGCGGCCAGCTCGAAGCCGTCCCCCACCTCGACGCCCTTGATCGCCTGGATGCCCATGAGCGCGCCGGCCAGCCGGGCGTCGAGACGGCGGTCCCAGTGCACGTGCGAGCCGAGCCCCGGTGGCAGCCCGTGCACGACGACCTCGACGACACCGCCGAGGGTGTCGCCGTCCTTGTGGGCCTGGTCGATCTCGGCCTGCATCGCCTTGCTGGCGTCCGCGTCGAGGCAGCGGACCGGGTCGGCGTCCAGGGCGGCGACGTCGTCCGGCGCCGGCACCGAGCCGGCCGGCGCCTTGGCCGTGCCGATCGCGACCACGTGGGAGACGACCTCGGCGCCGACGGCCTGCTGCAGGAACTTCGCGGCGACCGCCCCGAGCGCGACACGGGCGGCGGTCTCCCGCGCCGACGCCCGCTCCAGGACCGGCCGGGCCTCGTCGAAGTCGTACTTCTGCATGCCCACCAGGTCGGCGTGCCCGGGCCGGGGGCGGGTGAGCGCGGCGTTGCGCGCCAGCGCCTCCAGCTCGGCCTCGTCGACCGGGTCGGCGGCCATCACCTTCTCCCACTTGGGCCACTCGGTGTTGCCGACCCGGATCGCGATCGGGCTGCCCAGGGTGCGGCCGTGCCGCAGCCCGCCGATCACGTCGACCTGGTCCTGCTCGAACTTCATCCGGGCGCCGCGGCCGTAGCCCAGCCGCCGCCGGGCGAGCGCGTCGACGATGTCCGCCGACGTCACCTGGACGTGGGCGGGCAGACCCTCGAGAACGGCGACGAGCCCCGGGCCGTGGGACTCGCCGGCGGTGAGCCAGCGCAGCATGCCGGCCAGTCTTTCACGCGGCCCGGGTGCGCCCGGGAGGGCGTCCAGGCCCGTCAGGAGAACAGCGAGACGACCCCGTCGACCACCGCGGCGTACCCGTTCAGCACCTCCAGCGGGAAGGCGACCCCCACCAGTGCGCCGAGGAGCAGGAACGGCCCGAACGGCGTGTGCCTGCGGTGGAAGATCCGCACCACCGACAGCAGCGTCCCGACCACGGCCAGCAGCAGGAACGCGGTGAACATCCCGACCACCACCTGGGCCACGCCCTCCCAGCCCACCGCGAGCCCCAGCAGGCCGGCCAGCCGCACGTCGCCGTAGGCCATCGCCCGCGGGCTGATGAACCACATCACGAAGAACACCGCGAAGCAGCCGATCCACCCGATCGCGGCGCTGCGCAGCGAGAGCCAGTCGGAGGAGAGCGCCGAGGCCACCACCGCGAGCACCCCCACCACGACGTACGACGGGGCGATCAGCCGCGTGGGCAGGTAGCGGGTGCGCCAGTCGACGACCGCGAGGGTCACCCCGACCGGCACCAGGTAGACCAGGAACAGCAGCGACCAGCTCCAGCCGACCCGGGCTCCGACCAGCGCGGCGACGAGCAGCGAGGCGACCGCGAGGCCGGCCCGCACCCCGCGGCGGGCCGCCATGTCGGCGTAGCGCTCCTTGGGCTCGTCCACGGGGCGGGCGAACTCCGCCTCGTTCGCGGCCGGCACCAACCCGTCGACCGCGCCGTCGGACTCGGGGTCGAGGTCGGGCTCGGGCAGCCGGGCCAGCAGCGACGGCATCACCAGGCCGCCCGCGAGGCCGGCGGCTCCGGACACGAGGGCAGGCGCGAGGTCCCAGGTCACAGCAGGCGACCCTAGGGCATGTCCCGGGCCACCGTGGCCGAAGCGCCGGGCCGCTGTGGACGGGTACCCGGCGCCGGTCAGCCGCGGGCGGCCAGCGCCTCGCGCCCGGCGGCGCGGAGCACGTCGACCGGCACGCCGCTCGCCCCGGTCATCAGCTCCACCTGGAGCACCGCCTGGTGCACCAGCAGGTCGAGACCCGCGACCAGCACCCGCCCGGTGGCGCCGGCGAAGCTCGCGAGCGGAGTGGGCCACGGGTCGTACACCACGTCGAAGACCACCCCCGCCGGCTCCGCGAGGGCCAGCGCAGTGTCGTCCTGCGCGCTGGCCGGGATCGTCGAGACCAGGATGTCGGCGTCGATGGGCCCGTCCGTCAGGCGGCGCACCGTGACCGTCGGCCGGCGCGGGTGCCGTCCGGCGGCCGCCAGCACCTCCGCGGCGCGCGTCGGGTCGCGGACCATCAGGGTCACGTCGGCACAGCCCAGGTCGGCCAGGGCGAGCATGGTCGAGGTCGCGGTCGCGCCGCCGCCGAGGATGACGGCCCGGTCGAGCGGACCGTCGTACCGCTCGCGGAGGGCGGCGACCGCCCCGGGGACGTCGGTGTTGTGGCCGGTGCGGTGCCGACCCTCCAGCACCAGGGTGTTCGCTGCGGCGGCCTGCGCGGCCCGGGCGGTGACGGCGTCGAGCAGCGGCAGCACCGCCCGCTTGAGCGGCATCGTCAGCGACAGCCCGCGCCACCGGTCGTCCAGCCCGTCGAGGAAAGCGGGCAGGTCGGTGGCGGCGAGCTCGTAGGCGTCGTAGGTCCAGTCGAGACCGAGCTCGGCGTAGGCGGCCCGGTGCAGCACCGGCGACAGCGAGTGCCGGATGGGCGTGCCGACGACGGCGCAACGACGGCGGTCCCGGTCGGCGGGGCCCTCAGCAGTTGTCGGACTGGGTACGGCAGTACTCCTTGAACTGGGCCTTGTACTTCAGGAAGGTGTCGTAGCTGTCGGTGAACTTGGTCTCGCCGGTGCGCAGGTTGACCGTCACGTAGTAGATCCACGGCCCGTCGGTCGGGTGCGCGGCCGCCGCGATGGCGGCGTCACCGGGCGCCTCGATCGGCGTCGGCGGCAGACCCGGGTTCTTGTAGGTGTTGTAGGGCGAGTCCACCTGCAGGTCGGCGGTGGTGAGCCCGACGCCGAGGTTGCGGCCGATGCCGTAGTTGACGGTCGCGTCGATCTGCAGGAGCTTGTCGGTCCGGTTGCTCTCGAGCCGGTTGTAGATGACCCGCGCGACCTTGCCGCGGTCCTGGTCGCGGTTGGACTCGGCCTCGACCAGGCTCGCCACCACCATCAGCTGCCCGGGCGTGTAGCCGAGCTGCTGGGCGGCGCCCTCGAGGTCGGCGTCCTGCGCCGCCTGGTCCCAGCGCTTGACCATCATGGTCAGGATCGACGCCGGGGTGGCGTTCGGCGGCAGCTCGTAGGTCGCCGGGAAGAGGTAGCCCTCCGCGTTGCCCTTGGCGTACGACGGGAGGCCGATCCCCGACGGGTGGTGGAGGACCTTGGTGAACTGCCTCCGGGAGAACTTCGTCTTCTTCGCCAGGGTGGCGACGATCTGGTCGACCGTGTAGCCCTCGGGGATGGTCACCACCGAGTGCATCCGGTTCTTGGGGTCGACGAGCACGGCCAGCGCGGACTTGGCCGACATCTTCTTCTTCAGCTGGTAGAAGCCCACCTGGATCCCGACGGACTTCGGGTCCTGCCGGGCGGCGTCGGTGAAGGCCTGCACCGACTTCACCACCCCCTTGTCCACGAGGGTCGACCCGATGTCGGTGGCGGCCTCGCCGTCCCTGACCTGGACGAGCACCTGGCCGGTGCCGGACCCGGTGTAGTCCGCGGGCCCGGCCAGCTTCTCCTTGAGTGCCGACAGACCGTAGGAGTACGCGAGGTAGCCGCCGCCAGCCAGCACCGCCAGCGCCACCAGCACGGCGAGGCACCCCAGACCGCGACGGGGGCGATGCCGCTTCTCGTGCCCGAGTTCAAGTCCCAGATCGCTCAACTGCTCGCTCACACCTATCTGTGGTCGACGCCCCGCTCGTCGTCTGTTCTCCGCCGACGTGCCCGCTCGAGGCGCCGCACGCGGAGCCCGACGCTACCGCGTCGGGACCAGCTCCCCCGGCGCGGCCCCCGTGCCGCGCTCGCTGTCGAGTGCATTCTGCAGGATCACCACGGCGGCGGCCTGGTCCACGACGGCGCGCCGCTTCTGGCCCTTGCGGCCCTGGCCGCGGAGCACGGACTCGGCGGTCACGGTGCTCAGCCTCTCGTCGCACAGCCGCACCGGCACCGGCGCGAGGGCGGCGGCGATCTCCGCGGCGAACGCGCGCACCTTGGCCGCGGCCGGCCCCTCACCGCCGGACAGCGACCGCGGCAGTCCCACGACGACCTCGACGGCGTCCTCCTCGGCGGCGATGGCCGCGAGCCGGGCCAGGTCGCCGGCGCCGCGCGCCACGGTCTCGACCGGGGTGGCGATCAGGCCCGAGGGGTCGGACCGGGCGACGCCGATGCGCACGTCACCCACGTCGACACCGATCCGCACCCCGCGGCGCACGTCGTCGCGGCCGCTCAGCGCTGGGTCGCCGCGCGACCGACCTCGTGCTCCACGTCGACCAGCGCCTGGTCGGCGTGGCTCACGTCGGCGCCGCCGCCCTGGGCCACGTCGTCCTTGCCGCCGCCGCTGCCGCCCAGGGCACCCGCCGCCGCCTTCACCAGCGCGTTCGCGGAGATGCCCCAGGACCGGGCCGCGTCGTTGACCGCGACGACGACCGCGGGCTTGCCGTTGGTCGACCCGATGATCGCGACCACGCCCGGCTTGCCCTGCGGCAGTCGGCCGCGCACGTCGAGCGCGAGCTTGCGCACGTCGCCGGCCCCGGCGCCGTCGGCCCGGTGGCCCACGAACGAGACGCCGTAGACGTCCTTGGCGCCGGCGGCGAGCTGGCCAGCCGCGGCGAGCAGCTGCTGCACGCGGACGCGCTCGATCTCCTTCTCCGCGGTGCGCAGCCTCTCGACGAGGTCGTGGACCCGGTCCGGCAGCTCCTCCGGACGGGCCTTCAGCGCCTCGCTGAGCTGCGCGACGAGCGTGTGCTCGCGGGCCAGGAACCGGTAGGCGTCCGCCCCGACGAGTGCCTCGACCCGGCGTACGCCGGAGCCGATCGACGACTCACCGAGCAGCTTGATCACGCCGAGCTGGCCGGAGCGGCCGGCGTGCGTGCCGCCGCACAGCTCGCGCGCCCAGTCGCCGACCGAGATCACGCGCACCTCGTCGCCGTACTTCTCGCCGAACAGCGCCATCGCGCCGGACCGCTTCGCCTCGGCCTGGCTCATGATCTCGGCGTGCACGCCGAGGTCGGCGAGCACGAGGTCGTTGACCCGGGCCTCGACGTCGGCCATCGCGGAGGCGGGCACCGCGCCGCTCGCCGAGAAGTCGAACCGGAAGCGGCCGGGGGCGTTCTCGGAGCCGGCCTGGGTCGCGGTCTCGCCGAGCGCCTCCCGGAACGCCTTGTGCACCATGTGCGTCGCGGTGTGCGCGCGGCTGATCGACTTGCGTCGCTCGATGTCGACGAGCGCCTGGCCCTGCTGGCCGACGGTGACCTCGCCGTCGAGCACCCTCACCTGGTGCACGACCAGGCCGCTGATCGGGGACTGCACGTCGAGGACCTGGAGCCGCGCGCCGTTGCCGAGCTCGAGCACCCCCTGGTCCGCGAGCTGGCCGCCGCCCTCGGCGTAGAACGGGGTGCGGTCGAGCACCAGCTCCAGCTCGTCGCCGGCCCGCGCGGACGTGACGACGCCGGAGCTGTCGACCAGACCGCGGACCGTCGCCTCGGAGACCACCTCGGAGTAGCCGGTGAACTCGACCGGGCGGCCGAGGCCGTCCGCGACCTCGCGGTAGGCGTGCGCGTCGCGGTGCTGGCCCTTCTTGGCCTTCGCGTCGGCCTTCGCCCGGTCGCGCTGCTCGGTCATCAGCCGGCGGAAGCCCTCCTCGTCGACGGAGAGCCCCTGCTCGGAGGCCATCTCCAGCGTGAGGTCGATCGGGAAGCCGTAGGTGTCGTGCAGCGCGAACGCCTTGCTGCCGGACAGCTGGGTCTGCCCGCTGCCCTTCGCCTCCTGGGCCGCGAGGTCGAAGATGGTGGTGCCGGTGCGCAGGGTCTGGCGGAACGCCTCCTCCTCCGCGTAGGCCACGCGCGAGATCCGCTCCCAGTCGCGGTGCAGCTCGTCGTAGGTCTCGGCCATCTTGTCGCGGCTCACCGGCAGCAGCTCGGGCAGCGCGGGGTCCTCGTAGCCCAGCAGCCGCATGGAGCGTACGGCGCGCCGCAGCAGCCGTCGCAGGACGTAGCCGCGGGACTCGTTGCCGGGGGTGACGCCGTCACCGATGAGCATCATCGAGCTGCGCACGTGGTCCGCCACGACGCGCAGGCGCACGTCGTCGGCGTGGTCGGCGCCGTACTTCTTGCCGGTGAGCTGCTCGGCCTTCTCGATGACCGGGAACATCACGTCGATCTCGTACATGTTGTCGCGACCCTGCATCAGGAACGCGACCCGCTCCAGCCCCATGCCGGTGTCGATGTTCTTCTTCGGCAGCGGCCCGGCGATGTCGAAGTCGGCCTTGGACCGGACCGCGGAGAGCTCGTCCTGCATGAAGACCAGGTTCCAGATCTCCAGGAGGCGGTCCTCGAGCTCGACGGGCATGTCCGGCCCCAGGGAGGCGGGGTCGAAGTCCGGACCGTACGCGTCGCCGCGGTCGTACAGGATCTCCGAGCACGGGCCGCCCGGGCCGGGCACGCCCATCGACCAGTAGTTCTCCTTCTTGCCGAGCCGCAGGATCCGCTCGTCGGGCAGGCCCGCGATCTTCTTCCAGAGCTCGACCGCCTCGGGGTCGTCCGCGTAGACGCTCGGCCAGAGCTTGCTCTCCTCGAGGCCCCAGCCGCCGTCCGCGACGGGCTTGGTGACCAGGTCCCACGCGAGCTCGATGGCGCCTTCCTTGAAGTAGTCGCCGAACGAGAAGTTGCCGCACATCTCGAAGAACGTGCCGTGCCGGGTGGTCCTGCCGACGTCCTCGATGTCGGGGGTGCGCACGCACTTCTGCACGCTCACCGCGCGGTCGAAGCGCGGCGTCTCCTGGCCCAGGAAGTAGGGCTTGAACGGCACCATGCCCGCGTTCACGAACAGCAGGTTGGGGTCGTCGACGAGCAGCGGGGCCGAGGGCACGGCGGTGTGGCCGGCCTTCTCGAAGTGCGCAATGAACCGGCGGCGGATGTCCGCGGTGTCCATCAGTCGTTGCCCTCTCTCGTCGCCGAGCCGGGTGCCAGCTCGGGTGTCTCGCGTGTCGTGGTCCGTTCATGGAGCGCGAGGCCGACGCGCTCGCGCAAGTCGTTTTCCTTCTCGGCCATCCCGGCCCGGACCTCCTCGCCGAAGATCCGCGCCCCCACGGAGAGTCCCGCGAGCCGGTCGGCGAGGCCCTCGGGGGTGACTGCCTCCGCGGCACGGCGCGCCTTGGCCATCGCGTAGACGCCGGCGCCGGCTCCGGCGACGAACCACAGTGCCCGGCTCATCGCCCGCCTCCGGTGTCTTGTGGTCCCCGCACGAGACGGGGTGGAGCGAGCCATCGGGTGGCGTGGTTCATGCGGCGTCCTCGGCGATGTCGCCGCGCTGGTCGGCGCGCAGGAGCCGCTTCGCCTCCTTGAGGTCGTGGCGGCGCTGACGGCGCGAGCGCTTGACCTCGCGGCGCATCTCGAAACGGATCCGGTTGCGGTTCTCGGCGCTCAGGGCCCGCCGCACGCCGTACCCGAGGGAGAGCACGCGGACCAGCGACTCCCCCAGCGCCACCGAGGCGAACTGCCCCGCGGACAACGGGGTCCCGGCCGGCTCCGGCTCGTCCTCGGCGGCGAGCGTCCCGCGCAGGCGGCCATCGGGAAGGCTGGTGATCACGAACTCGTGGGCCTCGCGGGCGTTCGCGGCGGGCTGGCCACCGGCCAGCCGGCGGGACAGCTCCTCCACCCGCTCGCGGAGCGCCTCGACGTCCGCGTGCGCGGCGTCGACCTGCGCGGCGAGCCGGCGACGCTCCCGGCGGGAGGCGCGGAGCGCGACCGCGGCCAGCACGGCCAGCACCACGGCGACGGCCGCGACGGTGACGAGGAGGCGCGGTTCCATAGCTGTCGACCCTACCCTCGGCCGCCACGGATGAGGCTGCGGACCCGGTGCCACCGCTCCTTGAGACCCGCCTCGGCGCCGAGCGACGTCGGGCGGTAGTACTCGGCGTCCGCGACCACGTCGGGGGCGTACTGCTGCTCCGCGATCCCGTAGGGCTCGTCGTGGGCGTAGACGTACCCGGTGCCGTGCCCGAGCTTCTTCGACCCGCCGTAGTGGGCGTCGCGCAGGTGGGCCGGCACCGGCCCGATCTTGCCGGCGCGTACGTCGGCCGAGGCCGCGTCGATGGCGGCGATCACGGCGTTCGACTTCGGCGCCAGGGCCAGCGCGATCGTCGCCTGCGCCAGGTTGAGCCGGGCCTCGGGCATGCCGATCAGCTGCACGGCCTGCGCGGCGGCGACAGCGGTCGTGAGGGCCGTCGGGTCGGCCAGCCCGATGTCCTCGCTGGCCAGGATCACCAGCCGCCGGGCGATGAAGCGCGGGTCCTCCCCCGCCTCGACCATCCGGGCCAGGTAGTGCAGCGCCGCGTCGGCGTCCGAGCCG
>DASTGV010000458.1:0-5156 GCA_035718765.1 Nocardioidaceae bacterium | reverse complement strand
TCAAGGAGTGGATGGCCTGATGAGCGACCGGCCGCTGCTGACCGACGAGCACGAGTCGTTCCGTCGTACCGCCCGCGCGTTCATCGAGAGAGAGGTCGCGCCGCACCACGCCCAGTGGGAGCAGGACGGTCAGGTGAGCCGCGAGGTCTGGACGCGTGCCGGAGCGCAGGGGCTGCTCTGCTTCGACGTCGAGGAGGCGTACGGCGGCCCGGGTGTGCGCGACTTCCGCTACAACCTGGTGCTCGCCGAGGAGCTGACCAAGGCCGGCGCGCACGGGCCGGGCTTCCCGGTGCACACCGACATCATCGTTCCGTACCTCTCCAGCCTCGGCACCGAGGAGCAGAAGCAGCGCTGGCTGCCCGGCTGCGTCACCGGCGAGACGATCACCGCCATCGCGATGACCGAGCCCGGGGCGGGCAGCGACCTGCAGGGCATCAGGACCAGCGCCGTCGACAAGGGCGACCACTACGTGCTCAACGGCAGCAAGACGTTCATCAGCAACGGCGCGATGGCCGACCTGGTGATCGTGGTCGCCCGGACCGACACCCAGGTCGACGGCGGCCAGGGGCACAAGGGCATCAGCCTGGTCGTCGTCGAGCGCGGCATGGAGGGCTTCGAGCGCGGCCGCAACCTCGACAAGGTCGGCCTGCACGCGCAGGACACCTCGGAGCTGTTCTTCGACAACGTGGTGGTGCCCAAGGAGAACCTGCTCGGCGAGGAGGGCGGCGGCTTCGTCTACCTCATGCAGAACCTGCCGCAGGAGCGGCTCTCGATCGCGATGATGGCGGCCGCCGCCTGCGAGGCCGTCCTGGAGATGTGCCTGGCCTACGTCAAGGAGCGCGAGGCGTTCGGCCGCCCGATCGGGAAGTTCCAGCACACCCGGTTCACGATCGCCGAGATGGCGACGGAGGCGCACATCGCCCGGGTCTTCGTCGACGACTGCGTGCGCCGGCACAACGACGGCGCGCTCGACGCCAAGCTGGCGTCGATGGCGAAGTGGTGGACCACCGAGCTGCAGAAGAAGGTCGTCGACCAGGGCGTCCAGCTGTTCGGCGGCTACGGGTACATGACCGAGTACCCGATCGCCCGGGCGTTCCTGGACTCCCGCGTGCAGACGATCTACGGCGGCACGACCGAGATCCAGAAGGAGATCATCGGCCGGTCGCTCGGCCTGTAGACCAGCGGTCTCCGGGACATACCCGGGCAAGTCGGCATCCGCCTGACAGCCCGGTCCGGCAGGGCTTCCATGGACAGGTATGGATACCGGTGCGGCCCGGCGGGGCAAGCGGCTGGTGATCTGCTGCGACGGCACCTGGAACCGGCCGGACAGCGACCACGTCACGAACATCGAGAAGATCGCCCGCACCGTGGCCACCGACCTGGACCGCACGGGTGGCGTGCAGCAGCTGGTCCTCTACCTCGCCGGTGTCGGCGCGGGCTACGCGGCCGACCGGCTGCTCGGCGGCGCCTTCGGCTTCGGGCTGTTCGCCAACGTCCGCTCGGCCTACCGGTTCCTGGCCCTCAACTACGAGCCCGGGGACGAGATCTTCGTGTTCGGCTTCAGCCGCGGCGCGTACACCGCCCGCAGCCTGGTCGGCATGGTCGGCCGGGTGGGTCTGCTGACCCGGGACGCGCTGGTCGCCGACAAGCTCCCCGAGGCGGTCGCCCGCTACCAGCGCCGCTCCCCCGGTGACGGGTCGTTCGGGGAGAGCGACGAGGAGTTCCGCCGCGACCACTGCCACCCGCAGGCACCCGTCCACCTGCTCGGCGTGTTCGACACCGTCGGCGCGCTCGGGGTACCGGGCGCGGTCCGCAAGCGGCACCAGTTCCACGACGTGAACCTCAGCAAGGCCGTGCTGTGTGCCCGGCAGGCGCTCGCGGTCGACGAACGCCGGATCAAGTTCGAGCCGTGCCTGTGGGAGGCCGACGAGGAGACCCGCCGCGACGACGAGGCCACCGGTCGGGTCCAGCAGGTCTGGTTCGAGGGTGCGCACTCCGACGTGGGCGGCGGCTACCCGGACACCGGCCTCTCCGACACCGCGCTGCTGTGGATGGTGACGGAGGCGAACCGGCGGGGCCTGGTCTTCGACACCCGCCTGCTCGCGGTGTACGTCGGCGGCGGCTCGTCCGCCGTACGCCACGACTCGCTGACCGTCCTCTACCGGGTGCTCAACCTGCTGTCCCGGACCCGGGCGGCGATCACCCGCACGGGCCGCCGCTTCCACGGCAGCTGGCGGCGCCTCGACCCGCCGCCGGAGGCGAACACCCGGCAGCAGTGGGCGGTCGGGGTCCGGATCGCCTCGTCCACGTCGCAGCACTTCCACCAGGACCCGGCCTACCGCGTCCCGAACGTCGTGGAGTACGCCGAGCAGACGGACGCGTTCGCGGGACGGGTCGCCGACGTCGTCGCACTGCCGGAGGCCCCCGGTGCCGTCGACGACTGGCTCGCCGCCCACGGGGTCGACCTCGGTGCACCGCCGGCCCGCTGAGCCGGCGCCGCCCTCGCAGGCGGTCGGGGCCTCCGGGTCAGGCGGTCCCGGCGGCCGGCACCGGCTCGGGCTGCAGCCGGACCGGCAGCGAGTCCACGCCGTAGACGATGGACAGCCGGCGGTAGTCCACGCGGTCGGTCGCGAGCGTCAGGTCGGGGAAGCGCCGCGCGATCGCCGGGAACGCCGTGCGGAGCTCCATCCGGGCCAGCTCCGCCCCGACGCAGCGGTGGAAGCCGTGGCCGAAGGCGAGGTGGGTGGTGACCGGGCGGCTCAGGTCGAACGCGTCCATCTTCGCGCCCAGCCGGGCGTCCCGGTTGGCGCCGGCGAGCTGGCAGATCACCACGTCGCCGGGCTCGATCCGCTGGCCGGCGACCTCGACCGCCGTCCTCGGGAACCGCGGGAAGGCGATCTGCACCACCGTGAGGTAGCGCAGCAGCTCCTCGACCGCCCGGTCCACCACGGTCGGGTCCGTGCCCACGCGGCGGTAGTCCTCGGGGTGGTCGAGCAGCACGGCCGTGCCGAGCGCGAGCATCGACGCGGACGTCTCCAGCCCGCCGGTGAACACACCGTCGGCGAGCCCGCCGAGGTCGAAGTCGTTGATCTCGTCGCCGTGCTCGCGGATGATCTGGCCGATCAGGCCGTCGCCGGGGTTGTCGCGCTGCTTGCGGGTCGCCTCCATGAGGAACCGCCGCGAGTCCGACACCGCGCCGAAGACCCCCTGGCCGCCGTACGACACGTCGAAGCGGGCGGAGCCCAGCTGCCGGAAGGTCTCCCGGTCCTCGTCGGGGAGGCCCAGGAGCTCGCAGATGACCAGGAACGGGATCGGGAAGGCGAAGGTCGGCACCAGGTCGACGACACCGTCGCCGGCGGCGGCCTGCTCGGCGACCTGGTCGAGCTGGGACTCGACGATCGCGGCGATCCGCGGGCGCAGCCGCTCGAGGCGGCGCATCGTGAACTCTGGGGTGAGCAGCTTGCGCAGCCGGGTGTGCTCCGGCGGGTCGGTGAACCCGAGACCGCCGATGTCACCGTCGGTCGTCGACCCGCGCTTGCCCATGAACGGCCGGATGTCGGTGCTGTAGCTCGTGGTGTCGGCCAGCACCTGGCGCGACTCGGCCTCGCCGGTGACCAGCCAGACGTTCATGCCGAGGAACGAGGTCAGCTTGGCGACCGGCGCCTGCTCCCGCAGCTCGCCGAGACGCGGGACCGGGTCGGGCCCGACGCGGTGCAGGGGCCAGGCCAGGCTGTCCGGGACGCGGTCGAGCTGGGACAGGTCGATGCCCTGGCTGCGCGCGATGAGCAGGCGACGCACCCGGGCCTTGAGGTACGTCGTGAAGCGTGACACGGAGGATCTCCCTGCGGGTGGGGCGGATGGTCCGGGGTCAGCGTAAGCCCCAGGCGGCCTCGGGACGGGTGCGGCGCACGAGGTCCAGGGTGCTTTCAGGGTCAGAGGGGATCGTCGTGCAGGATCCGCTGGTACAGCTTGTGGTCGCGCCACGCGCCGTCGATGAACAGGAACTTCGCGGCCATCCCGTAGGGCTCGAAGCCGCAGCGCTCGAGCACCCGCTGGGAGGCCGTGTTGTGCAGCAGCGTCCCCGCCTCGACCCGGTGCAGGCCGCGGTCTCGCGCCTGGGCGCAGGCGAACTCGACCGCGCCGGTGGCCAGACCGCGCCCCTGGTGCTCCGCGTCGACCCAGTAGCCGACCGCGGCGCTGCGCAGCGCACCGAGCACCACGTTGTTGAGGTTGACCCGCCCGACGACCTCGCCCTGATGCTCCAGCACCCAGGCGACCATGTGCCCGCCGCGCACCGCGGAGAGCTGGCCCGCCACCGACACCGTCTGCCCCTCCACGGTGTAGAAGTCCGCCTCCCGCCGAGGGTCGAACGGCGCGAGGTGCTCGCGGTTGCGGGAGTACGCCGCCGCCATCCCGGGTGCGTGACCGGCCGTCAGCTCGACGATCCGGTAGCCCTCCGGCGTCATCCGCCCACGCTCCCCGCGGCGAAGGAGGGTACGACGGACAGGGCGAGCGCCACCGCGAGCAGCACCACCACGACGACCACGGTGACCCGGACCCATCTCGGCTGCATGCCGCCCATCCTCCCGTCCCCGCCTCCGGAGACGACCGACGGGGTGGACACCGCCGCAGCGGTGGCCACCCCGTCGTCAGGGCTGCGAGCCGGTCCCGGGACAGCTGGGGGCAGGTGCCCCGGCCCGGCTCAGGTGGTGCGGGTCAGTTGGCCGTCGCGCAGATCGCGTAGACGTCAACCGTCACGTTGCCCGAGCCGGGGGTCTTCTGGACCGTGCCGGACCAGGTGCCCGCAGCGCCCGGGTAGCTCGACAGGACGGTGACGTTGCCGCCACCAGAGACACCGCCACCGAGGACGACCTCTCCCGCGTTGCAGGTGGAGCTCACCGTCTGCCTGCCGTTGGCGCTCACGGTCACGGTGTTCATGGCCTGGTGGTAGCCGGACACGCCGTCCTTGCCGTCGGCACCCGGAGCACCCGGCGCGCCGTCCTTGCCGTCGACACCGTTCGTGCCGTCGACACCGTTCGTGCCGTCGACGCCGTTGGTCCCGTCGACGCCGTCCTTGCCCTTGAGCGAGTCGAGCCACTCGGCCTCGGTGCCGTTGAAGCCGTTGGCCACCGCCACGTCGTACGCCGAGGCGCCGT
>DASTGV010000457.1:0-4014 GCA_035718765.1 Nocardioidaceae bacterium | reverse complement strand
CCAGTCGTAGAGCTGCCGCTGCTGCTCCGGGAGCGGGTGCAGCTCCTCCCACACGTCGGCACCCCGGCCGGACGGGCGCAGCCGGGTGAGCCGCAGCTGGGCGCCGTAGCGGTCGGCGATCGCCTTGAAGTCGTCGAGCTGCCCGATGTTCTGCCGGGTGCAGACCACCGACATCTTGAAGTCGCGCATCCCCGCGGCCTGCAGGTTCGCCATCGCGCGCAGCGCGGCGTCGTAGGTGCCGGCGCCGCGGACCGGGTCGTTGACCTCGGCGGTCGCGCCGTCGAGGGAGATCTGCACGTCGACGTAGTCGGTGGCGGCCAGCTTCGCGGCCCGCTCCGGGGTGATCCGGAACCCGTTGGTGGAGAACTTCACGCCCACGTGGTGCTCGACGGCGTAGTCGAGCAGCTCCCAGAAGTCCGGGCGCACGGTCGGCTCACCGCCGCCGATGTTCACGTAGAAGACCTGCATCCGCTCGAACTCGTCGATGAGCGCCTTGCACTCCGCGGTGCTGAGCTCGTCGGGGTCGCGGCGACCCGAGCTGCTCAGGCAGTGCACGCAGGCCAGGTTGCAGGCGTAGGTCAGCTCCCAGGTCAGGCAGATCGGGGCGTCCAGGCCGCGTTCGAACTGGTCGACCAGCCGGCCGGGTGCCGGGGCGGGCCGTTCCTCGAGGATCGTCATGGCGTCTCCCTCCTGGTGATCATGCCGCCGGCGGCGAGACCCTCGAGGGCGCGTGCGTACGCCGGCCAGTGGGACTCGGGAACCCCCGCCGCGACCAAGGCGTCGCGGACCGTGCCAGAAGCCAGGTTTCGTACGACGTCCACGAGCTCGGGCGTCTTGAGGAAGCTGAGCCGGCGGGTGCCGAAGTGGTAGGCCAGCGCGCCGAACGGCTCGGGGCGCAGGGCCACCGAGCCGTCCAGCCGCCAGGCCTCCGTCAGCATCGGCCGGCGCGTGCCGCCGACGGGCGGGCTGGTGGGGGTGGGCATCAGTAGACGCCGCACATCCCGTCGATGGACACCTCTTCGACCAGGGCCGTCTCGGCCAGGTCGGACGTGTCGGTGTCGATGTCGGTCTGGGGCGGGGTGGGGTCGGTCATCGCTGCACCGCTTCCTGGCTCGGGTGGGTGGATCGGTGCTCCCACGCTATTTCCGGCGGCTCCCGCTGCACACCCCTCGGCCAGACCCGCGGCCACCTGTCCGGCCGGAGAGGTCCGGCCCCACCACCGGGCAGCCCCGGGATGGGCCGCACGACCTGTTTCCCGATCCTCGTCTGTGCCCTGGCGCACGAGGCTCCTACGTTCGCAGCTGTCCAGAAGTTCCACCCGCAGGAGGCCCAGGATGCAGGTAGACGAGCTACTCAAACCGTTCCCGATCAAGGAGTTCCACCCGTTCCCCCGGGCACTGATGGGTCCCGGTGCGCACGAGATGATCGGCCCGGAGGCGCTCAAGCTGGGGTTCAAGAAGACCCTGGTGATGACGTCCGGCCTGCGTGGCTCGGACATCGTGAACAAGATCGTCGAGTCGATGAAGTACCACGGGCTCGACGTGGTCGTGTACGACAAGGTCGAGTCCAACCCCAAGGACTACAACGTCATGGACGCGGTCGGCCTCTACACCGAGAACGGCTGCGACTCGTTCGTCTCCATCGGCGGCGGCTCCTCGCACGACGCCTGCAAGGGCGCCCGGGTCTCGGTCGCGCACGACGGCCGCAACGTCAACGAGTTCGAGGGCTTCAACATGTCCGAGAACCCCAAGAACCCCCCGCACATCGCGGTGTCCACGACGGCCGGCACCGGCTCGGAGACCTCGTGGGCCTACGTCATCACCGACACCACCACGGACCCGGACAACCCGCACAAGTACGTCGCCTTCGACGACGCGTCCGTGACCACGCTGGCCATCGACGACCCGGTGCTCTACTTCGACTGCCCGATCGACTACACCGCCCAGTGCGGCTTCGACGTCCTCGCGCACGCCAGCGAGCCGTACGTCTCCCGGCTGAACTTCCAGCCGTCGCTCGGCAACGCCCTGCACGCCATCAAGCTGACCAGCGAGAACCTGCGGGCGGCGGTCTGGAACGGCCAGGACCTGCCCGGCCGCGAGGGGATGATGTACGCGCAGTACATCGCCGCGCAGGCGTTCAACTCCGGCGGCCTCGGCATCATCCACTCCATCTCGCACGCGGTGAGCGCCTTCTACGACACCCACCACGGCCTGAACAACGCGATCGCGCTGCCGCGCGTGTGGGCGTTCAACATGCCGGTCGCCTACAAGCGGTTCGCCGACATCGCCCGCGCGATGAGCATCGACACCCACGGCATGAGCGACGTGCAGGCCGCGGAGGCCGCGCTGGCCGCCTCGATCCGGCTGCTGCGCGACGTGGGGATCCCGGAGAAGTTCACCGACGTCACGCAGGACAGCTACTCGAAGAACCGGCTGGGCACCGGCCCGACGAAGTTCTACGAGAACGCCAAGACGATCACGGGCGACGGCGACGACGTCGACCGGATCACCAAGCACGTCCTGGGCGACGCCTGCACGCCGGGGAACGCCAAGGAGTGCACCTTCGAGACGGTCCGCCCCGTGGTCGACCACAGCATGAACGGCGACCTCGACGACCTGCTCGGCTGAGCCAGTCGCACCCACCTGCGCGCTGGTCGGGGTGCGGCGGCGCCGCACCCCGACCAGCGCCTCCACCACCGAAGGAGCAGCGTGACGGACGACTTCGCAGACGTGGCCGACGCCAAGGACCGGCTCGCCGAGCAGGGCTACCTCGCCGACGACCGGCTGGCGACCACGGTGTTCCTCCAGTCCCGGCTCGGGAAGCCGCTGCTGCTCGAGGGGCCCGCCGGCGTCGGCAAGACCCAGCTGGCCCAGACCCTGGCGGGCACGACCGGCCGCCGGCTGCTGCGGCTGCAGTGCTACGAGGGACAGGACGAGTCCAAGGCGCTCTACGAGTGGGACTACGGCAAGCAGCTGCTGTACACCCAGATCCTGCGGGAGAAGATCGGGCAGGTCGTCGAGGACGCCGCGGACCTCACCGAGGCGGTCGAGCGGATCGCCAAGCAGGACAGCATCTTCTTCTCCGAGCGGTTCCTGGCCCCCCGGCCGCTGCTGGAGGCGATCACGTCCGAGCAGCCGGTCGTGCTGCTCATCGACGAGGTCGACCGGGCGGACGAGGCGCTCGAGGCGGTGCTCCTCGAGCTGCTCTCGGAGTTCCAGATCTCCATCCCCGAGATCGGCACCGTGCGGGCGAAGGCGATGCCGTACGTCGTGCTCACCTCGAACAACACCCGTGACCTGTCGGCGGCGCTGAAACGGCGCTGCCTGCACCTGTTCCTCGACTACCCGAGCGCCGAGCGCGAGCTGGAGATCGTCCGCTCCAAGGACACCGGGCTGCCCGAGGCGCTGGCCGTCCGCCTGGTCGAGATCGTCCGCGGCCTGCGCGAGCTCGAGCTGCGCAAGGCCCCGAGCATCTCCGAGACCATCGACTGGGCCCGCACCCTGGCCGTGCTCGGGGTCAGCGAGCTCGGGGGCGAGGTGCTCGGCCAGACGCTGAACGTGGTCGTGAAGTACGAGCGCGACCTGCGCCGGGCGGCCGCCGCGCTGCCCCGTCTCGTCGACCCCAACGCCACGGTGCCGGACTCGCTGGGCCACGGGCACGGCCATGGCCACGGCCACTCCCACGACCATCCGCACGGCGACCGGGCCCCCGACGGCGACGTCGACGGGAAGGCCAGACGGGCGGCCAAGGACGAGCCCGGGCGCCACGACGAGAACTACTACGGGGCCCAGGGCAGCGGCTCCGGCAAGAGCCGCAGCGTGAGCGCCGACAAGGGTCAGCGCTCCTTCGCGGCCGGCGCCCGGCGTCGGCCGGTCTGAGCGCCGGGCGGAGGGAGGTCACGGCGTGGAGGGAGCCCTGCACCGGTTCGTCCGGCTGCTGCGCCTGCACGGGATGCGGGTGAGCGTCTCGGAGGCGATCGACGCGATGCACGCGGCCGCCCAGCCGGGCGTGCTG
>DASTGV010000456.1:0-9342 GCA_035718765.1 Nocardioidaceae bacterium | reverse complement strand
GGGCGGTCGCCGAGCAGGAGCTGCGGGACCTGTGGCTGTCCGGCCGGGGCTTCGCGATGATGCTCGCCTACACGGTCCTGCTGAGCATCATCACCTACCTGGTCGCCAGCAACCAGGAGCTCAACTTCCTCGAGCAGCGCGAGGCCGTCAGCCTGACGCTGCAGGTGGCCGTGGCCGTCGGAGGGCTGCTGGTGGTCCTGGTCGCCGCGGACGCGGTCAGCGGCGAGCGGGAGCGCGGGACCCTGGAGAGCCTGCTGCTGACGCCGTCCCCCCGCCGCTCGATCATCATCGGCAAGGGGGTCGCCGCCGTCTCCCTGTGGCTCGTCGCCTTCGCCCTGGCACTGCCCTACTTCTGGTGGATCGGCCGCGACGTGGGCACCTTCGGCACCGCCGTGGTCGGCGGCTTCGTGGTCGGCACGCTCCTTGCCCTGGCGCTGACCGGGATCGGTCTGCTCATCACCTCGTTCTCCCAGTCCAACGGGCTGAGCCTGGCGCTGAGCTTCGTCGTGCTGCTGGCGCTCTACGCTCCCCACCAGATGCCCGCCGAGGCCACCCGGGGGTGGGCCGGGGAGCTGGTCCAGCGGCTCGACCCGTTCTCGTCCGGGCTGCTCTACCTGGAGCGGCTGATCGTCAACGACCACTCCCTGACCCAGGACGCCTCCCTGCTCGTCGTACCCGCGCTCTGGGCAGTCGTCCTGCCGGCGCTCGCGCTGCTCGCGGCCGGCCGGCTGAGCCTGATGCCACGGAGCGGAGCATGAGAGCGCTCGCCCGGATCGGTGTCGCCGGTGCCCTGCTGCTCGCGCTGCTCACGG
This sequence comes from Nocardioidaceae bacterium, assembly GCA_035718765.1. Taxonomy (GTDB): domain Bacteria; phylum Actinomycetota; class Actinomycetes; order Propionibacteriales; family Nocardioidaceae; genus Nocardioides_B. Next base: position 8,530 of record DASTGV010000456.1, on the reverse strand, counting down.
CGCAGGACGCGCAGGCCGCGGAGTCGGCCGTCGTCGCCGGCGGGGTCGTCGTCGCGCTCGACCAGCACGACGTCGCGGCGAGCCCCGGGGCGAAGATCACCTTCGGGTCGACCATCCGGAACACGGGGGACCGCCCGCTCGACGGCTACGTCGCGCACCTGAACATCCTCAGCACGGACAAGAGCGTGTACGTCGACCCCGAGGACTGGTCCCCGAAGCGCACGCAGTACCTCGACGAGCTCGCCCCCGGCGGGTCAACCACGCTGAGCTGGAACGTCCGTGCCGTGACCAGCGGCCCGATCCTCCTCTTCGTGTCGGTCACCAGCCCCACCGCCCGTACCGTGACGTCCAGCGGTCCGCTGAACATGACCGTGGGCGGCCAGAGGGTCGTGAACGCGGGTGGGGTCCTGCCCCTGGTGCTGTGGATGCCCGCCGGCGTCCTGGCCCTGCTCGGCGCGACGTCCGTCCGCCGCCGACGACTCCTTTGAAACAGCCACGCCCAGCAGGAGGTCCACGATGCGCAACCCACTGACGTGCTGGTCCGCGGCCGCCGTGCTGGTGCTGGCCACCAGCGCCTGCAGCACCCAGACCCGGACCGGCCAGCCGGGGCCGGAGCAGACCCCGACCGGTTCCGCGAGCGCAGCGACGGTGACGGCCGAGGACTACAGCCCGAGCCGGTTCGGCGACTCCGCGAACGTCGACAACCGCTGGTACCCGCTGCGCCCGGGGACCCGCCTCGACTACCGCGGCAGCGCGCTCGAGGACGGCAAGCGGGAGCGCCACGGCGTGACGGTCATCGTCACGGACCTGACCAAGGTCGTCGACGGGGTCGAGAACGTCGTGGTCTGGGAGCGGGACTACGCCGACGGTGAGCTCACCGAGACCGAGCTGGCCCTGTTCGCCCAGGACCGCGACGGCAACGTCTGGCACATGGGCGAGTACCCCGAGGAGTGGGAGAACGGCAAGTTCGCCAAGGCTCCCGCCTGGGTCCACGGCGTCGCGGGGGCGACCGCCGGGATCACGGTCCCCGGTACGCCGCGGGAGGGCACGCCCGGGTACGCCCAGGGCTACGCCCCGCCGCCCATCAGCTGGGCCGACCGCGGCCGGGTGCACAAGACCGGTCAGAAGACCTGCGTGCCCGAAGCCTGCTACGGCGACGTGCTGGTGATCGAGGAGTTCGAGCGCGGCGTCCCCGGCGCCTTCCAGGACAAGTACTACGCACCGGGCGTCGGCGTCGTCCGGGTCGGCTGGCGGGGCGCGAACGACGACTCCAAGGAGGTCCTCGAGCTCGTCGACTTCAAGACCCTGACGCCCCAGGAGATGGACGCGGCCCGCGCGGACGCCCGGGCCCTCGAGGACCGCGCCTACCGGATCAGCAAGGACGTCTTCGGCAGCACCCCCCGCGCCCGGGCCGTCTCCGACTGACCTCCCCGGCCCCTCACTCGGCGCGCGGCAGGTCCACCACGAACCGCGCCCCCGGCCCCGGGTGCTCGGCGACCCCGACGGTCCCGTCGTGCCGGGTGACGATGTCCTGGACGATCGCGAGACCCAGGCCGGAGCCGCCGGCGTCCCTGGACCGGGCCTCGTCGAGCCTGGTGAACCGCGTGAAGACGAGCGCGCGGTGCTCCGGCGCGATCCCGGGCCCGTCGTCGGCGACGACGAGCTCGCTGCGGCCGTCGACCTCGCGGAGCTCGAAGGTCACGCAGTGTGCCGCGTGCCGCTCGGCGTTGCTGGACAGGTTGCGGACCGCGCGGGTGAGCTGGTCGGCCGAGCCCCACGTCCGGGCCGCGGACACGGCGCTCACGTCCACGCGGACCGTGCCGCGCTCGCGGAGCCGGCGCGCCTCCTCGAGCACGAGGTCGTCGAGGTCGACCGGCTCGTGCGGCACCTCGAGCGAACCGGACTCCGAGCGGGCCAGGAAGAGCAGGTCGTCGACCAGCTTCTGCAGCTCCACCGTGTCGCCCAGCAGCTCGCGCGACAGGCTCACGGGGTCGACGCCGTCCGGGTGGGCGATCGTCACCTCGAGGCTGGACCGCAGCCGGGTGAGCGGGCCACGCAGCTCGTGGGACGCGTCGGCGACGAAGCGGCGCTGGCGGTCGGTGGCCTCCTCGACCCGGTGCAGCATCTCGTTCATCGTGCTGGCCAGGCGGGCGATCTCGTCCCCGGAGCCGCGCGCCGGCACCCGCCGGTGCAGCTCGTGTCCCTCGATGCTGGCCACCTCGCGGCGGATCGACTCCACGGGCCGGAGGACCCGCCCGGTCAGCCACCACACCAGGAGCGCGAGCAGCCCGGTCACGATGGGGATCGCGAACGCGAGCGACCGCTTCAGGATGCTGACGCTCTCGTTCACGTCGTCGAGGTTCTTGCCGACCACCAGGGTGACCGGCCCGAACGTCGTACCGTGCACCGGGCGCGCAAGCACCCGGAACTCCCCGTTGCTCAGCGCCACGTCCTGCACGGTCCCGAGGACCTGGTCCGCGCCGCGCGGCAGCGGCCCGGTCGCGGCCGGCAGGCCGGTGGCGTTGTCGGTGACGGCGACGACGTTCCCCTCGGCGTCCACGACCTGCAGGAACGAGTCCTCGGGGTCCCGCCCCTCGTTCGGCAGCCGGCTGCCGAAGGTGCCGTGGACGACGTCCCGCTCGATGTTGTCCGCCCGCTGGATCAGCGCCTCGTCGATCCCGTGCGTGAGCACCCGCTGCTGAGCGGCGACGAGCCCGAAGGCGCTGAGCACGAGCATCAGCGCGACGAGAGCCGTCGCGGTCCAGGTGACCTGCGAGCGGACCGTGCGCGGTCGCAGCGTCCAGGACCGGCGTCGTCCCTCACGGACCATGGCTGGCCAGCCGGTAACCGGCCCCCCGGACGGTCTCCAGGTCGTGCCGGCCGAACGGGTCGTCGACCTTGCGCCGCAGGCGGCCCATGTAGACCTCCACGATGTTCGGGTCTCCCTCGAAGTCGTAGTCCCACACCCCGTCCAGGATCTCGAACTTCGGCACCACCAGGTCGACCCTGCGCATGAGGTACTGCAGGACGGCGAACTCGCGAGCCGTCAGCGGGATCTCCACCTCGCCCCGCCAGCAGTGGTGCCGCCCGGGGTCGAGACGCAGGTCGCCCACGCTGATCGGCGCCGGTGCACCGCCCGACGTCCGGCGGAGCAGCGCGCGCACGTGCGCGGTGAGCACGGGGAAGGAGAACGGCTTGGCCAGGAAGTCGTCGGCGCCGCTGTCGAGCATCCCGGTCTGGTCCCGCTCACCGTCCCTGGCGGTGAGCACCAGGATCGGCGTCCAGTTGCCGCGCTCGCGCAGCGACCGGCAGATCTCCTGCCCGCTGGTCCCGGGCAGCATGAGGTCGAGGATGATCAGGTCGTAGCGGTACTCGGTGGCCCGCCACAGCCCCTCGTCGCCGTCGAGGGAGACCTCGACGCTGAACCCCTCGCCGTCGAGGCCACGCTTGACCGCGGCCGCGATCTTCTTGTCGTCCTCGACGACGAGAATCTTCATGTCCCTGCTCTCAACGCCTCCACGGGCTCCAGCCCGGCCGCCCTCAGCGCGGGGTAGAGACCTGCCAACAACCCGGTGGCTCCGCCGACCACCGGCGCCAGGAGGGGTATCCAGGGCCCGATCACCGGGGTCCAGGTCTGGTAGAACGCCACCCCCACCACGACGAGCATCCCGGCGCTGGCCCCGAGCACGCCTCCGACTGCGCCCATGGTGGCACTCTCCAGCAGGAACTGGGTGGCGATGTGCCGACGGGTCGCCCCCATCGCGCGCCGCAGCCCGATCTCCCCCGTGCGCTCCATCACCGACACGAGGGTGACGTTGGCGATCCCGATGGCGCCGACCAGGAGGGAGACCCCACCGAGCATGAGGAACAGCAGGTCGAGGTCGCTCTGGATCCCGGCCCGTACCTGCTGCGGCTGCTCCGGCGAGGCCACCTTCAGCCCGTCGGCCGCGTCCGGCCGCAGCGCCAGCGGCACCTGCCGGGACAGCATCGACGCCGCGCCGATCCGGGTCTCCACCACGACCGCCTCCGGTGCCGGCAGCCGGTACAGGGCGCGGGCGGTGCCCTCCGGGATGATGACCGAGCTGAGCAGGTCGTGCTTGCGTTCGACCCCTTCGAGGACCCCGATGACGAGGAAGACGTCGTCGCCGACCGCGATGGAGCGCAGCCCGTCCAGCCGCCCCACCCCCAGCTGCTCGGCCGCGTTCGGCCCGAGGACCGCCACCTGGTCGCCCCGCAGCGAGTGGCCGCCGTCGAGGAGCCGGCCCGATGCCACCCGGGCCCGGACCGCCGTGAACAGCGACGGGGACGCCGCCTGGACGGTGATCTTGAAGGCCGCCCGGCTCCGCGGGTCGTCGATCGGGGACCCGCGGACGAGCCGCCCGCCCACGTCGACCGCGCTCAGGGTCCCCGCCGACACCACGCCGTTCAGCCGCTCCAGCCGCCTGCCCGCGTCCCACGGCAGGGCGTTCGAGGGCTGACCCTCGGCGGCCGGGAGCGAGGACACGGTGATCTCGGTCGCCGCGAGCTCGTCGAACCTGCCGATGATCTGCTGGCTCGCGGTCTGCGAGAGACCCAGGGTCGCGACCAGGGCGGCGAGCCCGATGGTGGTGCCCAGGACGGTCAGCAGCATCCGGCCCGGCCGGGCGAACATCCCGGCGAAGGACTCGAAGACCACGTCCCGCCACGACATCGCCGCGACCGGGGGCCGGCCGGCCTCCTCCCGGGGGGCTGCTCCGCTGTCGGTCATGCCGTGTCCTGGATCTGCCCGTCGGTGATGCGGACCTTCCGCTCGGCCCAGGCCGCGACACCCGCGTCGTGCGTGATCACGATGATGGTGAGCCCGTCGTCGTACAGCGACCCGAGCAGCTCGAGGATCGACGCGGTGGTGGCCGAGTCGAGGTTGCCGGTGGGCTCGTCGCACAGCAGGATCCGGGGCCGGCCGACGATGGCGCGGGCGATCGCGACGCGCTGCCGCTGCCCGCCGGACAGCCGGGTGGGCAGTGCGTCGGCCCGGTCCGCGATGCCCACCGCGTCGAGCGCCGCGAGGGCACGCTCGGCGCGGCCGGAACGCTCGCGGCCGCCGTAGACCTCGGCGAGCATCACGTTCTCGAGCACGGAGCGGTAGCTGAGCAGGTGGAAGGACTGGAAGACGAAGCCGATCTCCCTGCTCCTCAGCCCCGCCCGACCGCGGTCGGTGAGCGCCGCGACGTCGACGCCGTCGATCCAGTAGCGGCCCGAGGTCTGCCGGTCGAGGCAGCCGATGATGTTCAGCAGGGTCGTCTTCCCGGACCCCGACGCCCCCACCACCGAGACCCGCTCGCCGGAGGCCACCTCGAAGTCCACCTCGCGCAGAGCTCGCACCGGGACGTCGGCCCCGAAGCTGCGGCTCACCTTCTCGAGGTGGACCAGGGGCGGCACGTCAGCCCCCGGCCCGCGGCCGGGCATCGAACCCGACGACCACCCGGTCACCGGCGGCGAGGCCGCCGTGCACGGGGGTGATGCCGACGAAGCCGTCCGCCGACAGCCCCGTGCGTACGGCCACGAACCTGCTCCTGCCACCCTCCGACCGCTCCACCCGGGACCCTCCGTCGGGTCCGAGGGAGACGGCGGTGACCGGCACCGTCAGCTGGGCGGTCCGGGTGGACCGGATCGGGATGGTCAGCCGCACCGAGGCGCCGACGAGCGCCGCCGGCGGGTGCTTCACGCTCACCCGGAAGGACACGTGGAAGCCGTCCGCCCCGTTCGTTCCGGGCCGCCCGGCGACCGAGGTGACCCGCCCCGCGGTGTCGATGCCGAGCGTCGGCTCGTCCACGAGGACCTTCGCCCCGGGGCGCACCCGGCCGGACTGCTCGACCCGCAGCTGCCCGTCGACGACCACGTCGGAGCCGGTGACCGTCGCCAGCGCACCCTCCGGCTTGCCGCCCACCGGGGTGGGCAGCTCGGTGACGCGCAGCGGCCCGGAGCCGACGAAGACGACCTCGTCCGAGGGCAGCTGGACGCCGGGCTGGGCGAACGCCCCGCTCACCAGCCCGGCCTCTGCGGGACGCGTCCCCGCCAGTGTCTCCTCGGTCGCGACCACCGGCTGGAAGCCGTGGCGTCGGTACAGCCTCGCGACCGCGTCGCCCGTGGCCGCATCGTAGGAGCCGTCCACCGCGCCGGGCGCCAGGCCCAGCCGGCGCAGGGACCGCTCGAGCTGGACCACGTCGGGTCCCGACATGCCGGGCCCGAGGTCGCGGAAGGCGGGCATGCGCCCGGCGAGCAGGAACACCGGCCGGCCGGAGACCGTGGCGAGCACGTCCCCGGGGGTGAGCTTGGCGCCGTGCGCGGGCAGGCTGGTCACGATCCGCGGCCCGTCCTTGAGGGGCGAGGGGGTGACCCGCAACGCGCGCGGGGAGCCGAAGTGCGCGGTCCCGCGGGTCACCACCTTGGTGGACAGCACCCGCTCGACGACGGGCACCAGGATCGGCGAGGCCGCCGGTGGCGCCGTCCGGGCCGCGACCTCGGCCGGCGAGTGGATCTGGACGGCGGCCGCCCAGGTGGCGAGCGAGGAGACGACCACCGCGCTCACCATGAGCACCACCAGGTTCCGACGTCGCATCGCGCTCGCCACCTCTCCGGCCGGCCGCGTCCACCATCGGCCGGCGACACCACACATGCTCGACCCGGCTGGCTGACAGGACCCTGAACGGTCCGTGCTCCGCTGTCAGGTCAGGTTCAGCGTCCGGGTGCTGTGATCGAGGCTCGGTCGGATCGGTTGAGGAGGCCCGAGGTGTCCAGTCCTTCGTTCTGTCCCGTCGTCAGCCGCACGATCAACCGAGTACTCGGCCGGGTGGCCGTCCGCCGCATCCCCCCCGACGGCGGCGGCCACCTCGGCCGTCTGACCACCGCTCTCGCGGTGGTGGCGCTGCTCGCCGTGTCCGGCTGCCAGTCCTCCGCCGGGTCGAGCGCGTCCCACGGGAAGGCCAAGCAGCTGCCGGGCATCAAGGAGTTCGGGCTCACCGAGGTGCAGTTCGTGCAGCACATCCAGAAGACGCAGGCGCTGATCGCCCAGTGCATGGCCGACGCCGGGTTCGAGTACATCCCCGTCGACGTGAAGACCGTCGAGACGGCCCAGGCGCGGGTCCGTTCGGAGCCCGGGTACACCCGTCGTACCTACAAGGAGAAGTGGGGCCTCGGGGTGACGACCCGCTTCGACCACCCGGTCCGGGACACCGGGCTCGGACCCAACCTGAAGATCTGGAAGAGCCTCCCGAAGGCGGACCAGGAGGCGTACAGCCACACGCTGTGGGGCGACGACCCTGGCGCCGACTTCGTCTGGAGCTTCGACGAGGAGGACTTCTCCTCGACAGGTGGCTGCACGCGCAAGGCTGTCGCCCAGGTGTTCACGCCGGCCCAGCTCAAGGGGACCTACGTCAACCCCAAGGACATCCTGGTGGACTCCGACCCTCGCATCGTCGAGGCGTTGCACAACTGGTCGAAGTGCATGCACGCCCGCGGGTACGACTACAAGAAGGACCAGGACGAGATCATCGACGAGTACGGGGAACGGCTCGACCAGCTCGTCGGGGACTCCGACCCGACCAAGCTCACCGGTGCTCGCCTGGCCGCGCTGCACAAGCTCCAGCAGCAGGAGATCAAGGTCTCCCTGGCCGACGTGGAGTGTGAGATCAAGTACGCCGACGACGTGTACCACGAGGTCGAGATCGAGATCTACGGCCAGCCGCTCGAGACCCAGCCCTGAGCCGTCTCGTGTCCGGCCCCGGACATGCCAGTGGGCCCGCCCGCATCTGCGGTCGGGCCCACTGGCGCGCACGATCAGTCGACGACGCGAGGCCGTCTCACCGCGTCAGTTGACCTTGGCGCAGGTCACCCAGGCGCGCACGATCTGGTCCGTGGCGCCGTTGTTGTAGCCCTTCACGACCCACTCGGTCGGCCGGAAGTTGCCGGCGTCATCCACCGGAACGTACGCCCCCTCGAAGTACGGCGCCGAGACGGTGACCTGAATGTTGCCGTTGTCGCCACCAAGGTCCTTGTCGCCGCCCCACGTGGAGAAGCCGCCGCCGAGTGCGTACTGGCCGGCCGGGCACTCTTCGCGGACCGTCTGGAGGTTGGCGCCGTTGTCGCCCGCCCACGTGGTGCCGTAACCGGCGCCCGCGATGAGGTTCGTGACGCCGTTCTTGCCGTCCTTGCCGGCCTGGCCCTTGAGGGAGTCGATGGTGTCCTGGCTCAGGTCGCGCGTCAGGATCGACGCGTCGCGGACCTCCGAGGTGCCGACGCCGCCGGTGGCGATGTCGTTGGACCGGACGCTCTGGTCCTTGATCTGCGCACCGGTGATCATGGTGCCGGCGACCGCGCCCATCGAGCTGAAGCCGACGAGGACGACTGCACCGACGGCGACGGCGGCGACGCGGTTCTTACGGATGTTCATGCTTCGGGAGACCCCCAAGAAGTAGTTGTAAAGCACTGTGGCCGTGACCCTAAGCGCCCCATTCGGGGGGTAAAGGCCACTCCAGGCGTGGGGTAGTCCGAA
>DASTGV010000455.1:0-14107 GCA_035718765.1 Nocardioidaceae bacterium | reverse complement strand
CGGACGGCCGGCGGGTCCGGCTCACGCCCGCCGGACGCCGGCTGGCCGACCACGCGGTGACCGTGCTGGCCGCGCTGGAGGCCGCCCGCCTCGACCTCGACCCCCACGCCGACCCGGCCGGGACGGTCCGGGTCGCGGCGTTCGCCACCGCGGTGCGCCGCTCGCTGATGCCGGTCCTGCGCGTCCTCGCCGCCGACCACCCCGACGTGCACCTGCAGATCCTGGAGCACGAGCCCGCCGAGTGCCTGGACCTGCTGGCCGCCGACGACATCGACCTGGCGCTGACCTACGACTTCGACCTGGCGCCGGCCAGCTTCGACCCGACGCTGGAGGCCCTCGCGCTGTGGGACGCCGACTGGGGCCTGGGCGTGCCCGTGGCCGACGAGGCCGCGCCGGGGCGGGCCGCGGACGTGCTGCGCCGCTACCGCGACAGCGACTGGATCGTGAACTCCCGCAACGACTCCGACCTCGAGTCCCTGCGCCGGCTCGCCTCCCAGGCGGGCTTCGTCCCCCGGGTCGTGCACCGGGCCGACACCCTCGAGCTCGTCGAGGACCTCATCGTCGCCGGCCTCGGGGTGGGCCTGCTGCCCGAGGCCCGCCCACCTGCCGAGGGCGTGCGGTTCCTGCCGCTGCGGGAGCCGCGGGTGGCGCTGCGCGCCTACGCCGTCGCCCGGCGCGGCCGCACGGCCTGGCCGCCGCTCGCGCTGGTGCTCCGGCTGCTGTCCGCGCGCTGACCCGGCGACATCTGCCCCGGGGGCGACGGGGTCCAAGCCGGGGCTGTTCGCCCTGGGAGAACGGTGGAACAGGGCGCGCCCGGTGGAAGTTGAGTCGACAACGCTCAAGCCCGAAAGGTGGCACTCGTGACCACACGTCTTCCCGTTCTCTTCGTCCCCGACCTCGTCGTGCTGCCGGGCATGGTCGTGCCCGTCGAGCTCGACGAGCCCGCGCAGGCCGCCATCGACGCGGCCCGCGCCAGCAGCGACGGCCGGCTGCTGGTCGCCCCGCGGCTCGAGGACCGCTACGCGTCGTACGGCGTCATCGCCAGTGTCGAGCGCGTCGGCCGGTTCAGCGGGGGAGCCCCCGCGGCCGTCCTCAGGGCCGAGGAGCGCGGCCGCATCGGCAGCGGCGTCACCGGCCCCGGCGCCGCGCTGTGGGTCGAGGTCGACGTCGTCTCCGAGCAGGACCAGCACGTCACCGAGCACGCCCGCGAGCTCGCGGAGGAGTACAAGCGGCTCGTCGTGGCCGTGCTCCAGCGCCGCGAGGCCTGGCAGGTCATCGACTCGGTGAACCGGATGACCGACCCCGGTGCCATCGCGGACGCGGCCGGCTACGCGCCGTACCTGTCCAACGACCGCAAGCGGCAGCTGCTCGAGACGCCCGACGTCGAGGAGCGGCTGACGGTGCTGGTCGAGTGGACCCGGGAGTACCTCGCCGAGGTCGAGATCACCGACAAGATCGGTGAGGACGTCCGCGAGGGCATGGAGAAGAGCCAGCGCGAGTTCCTGCTGCGCCAGCAGCTCAACGCGATCCGCAAGGAGCTCGGCGAGGGCGAGCCCGAGGGGGCCGACGACTACCGCGCGCGGGTCGAGGCGGCCGACGTCCCGGACGCCGTCCGCGAGGCGCTGCTGCGCGAGGTCGGCAAGCTCGAGCGCTCCAGCGACCAGAGCCCCGAGACCGCGTGGATCCGCACCTGGCTGGACACCGTCCTCGAGCTGCCGTGGAACGTCACGACCGAGGACAGCGAGGACATCAAGGCGGCGCGCGCCGTCCTCGACGCCGACCACCACGGCCTCGACGAGGTGAAGGAGCGGATCGTGGAGTACCTCGCGGTCCGCGCCCGCCGCGCCGAGCGCGGGCTCCAGGTGATCGGCGGCCGCGGCTCCGGCGCGGTCATCCTGCTGGCCGGCCCGCCCGGCGTCGGCAAGACGTCGCTCGGCGAGAGCGTCGCCCGCGCGCTGGGTCGGAAGTTCGTGCGGGTCGCCCTCGGCGGCGTCCGCGACGAGGCCGAGATCCGCGGCCACCGGCGGACGTACGTCGGAGCGCTGCCCGGCCGCATCGTGCGGGCCATCAAGGAGGCCGGCTCGATGAACCCGGTCGTGCTGCTCGACGAGGTGGACAAGGTCGGGGCCGACTACCGCGGCGACCCGGCGGCCGCCCTGCTGGAGGTGCTCGACCCGGCGCAGAACCACACGTTCCGCGACCACTACCTCGAGCTCGACCTGGACCTGTCCGACGTGCTGTTCATCGCCACCGCCAACGTGGTCGAGCAGATCCCGTCGGCCCTGCTGGACCGGATGGAGCTGGTCACGCTCGACGGCTACACCGAGGACGACAAGGTCGCCATCGCCCGGGACTTCCTGCTGCCCCGGCAGCTGGAGCGGGCCGCGCTGACCGAGGACGAGGTGACGGTCACCGACGCCGCGCTGCGCGAGCTGGCCGCCAACTACACCCGGGAGGCCGGCGTCCGGCAGATGGAGCGGCTGATCGCCAAGGCGCTGCGCAAGGCCGCGACGAGGATCGCCACCGGCGACGCCACGACGGTGTCCGTCGACGAGCCGGACCTCAAGGACCTGCTGGGCCGGCCCCGGTTCACCCCGGAGTCGCACGAGCGCACCTCGGTGCCGGGCGTCGCCACCGGCCTGGCCGTGACCGGGCTCGGCGGTGACGTGCTCTTCATCGAGGCGAGCGCCAGCGAGGGCGAGCCCCGGCTGACGCTGACCGGCCAGCTCGGGGACGTGATGAAGGAGTCCGCGCAGATCGCGCTGTCCTACGTCCGGGCCCACGCCCGGCAGCTGGGCGTCGACCCAGCCGTGCTCGACCGGAGCATCCACGTGCACGTCCCCGCCGGTGCCGTCCCCAAGGACGGCCCGAGCGCCGGCGTCACGATGGTGACCGCGCTGGTGTCGCTGGCGACCGGCCGGCCGGTCCGGTCCGAGGTCGGCATGACCGGCGAGGTGACCCTCAACGGCCGGGTGCTCCCGATCGGCGGCGTGAAGCAGAAGCTGCTCGCCGCGCAGCGGGCCGGGCTGACCGAGGTGTTCCTGCCGCAGCGCAACGAGCCCGACCTCGACGACGTGCCGGCGGAGGTGCTCGAGGCCCTCACGGTGCACGTCGTGGGCGACGTCGTGGACGTGGTGAACGGGGCGCTGGAGCCCCGGGAGAAGGCCGCCACCGCGGCGGCGTAGACGGGTCGTAGACCGTCTTTACCTTGTCTGGCGCTGCGCCTACCCTGGACCGTCTCGGCTCGAGAAAAGGGCCGGCGCAGCGCCGGCAGTGGAGCGGGTTTTCTCATGAGTCACCAGGTCTTCGACCCTGTCCATGTCCTCGGCACGACCCCGGACAACGCGGCGCGTCTGCTGCACGGCAGACGGGTCACGCCGGGTGAGGTCGAGGCCCTGGCCGCCATCTACTACGACTGGCGTGCGCACCTGCGGGACCCGCACTCCTACTGGGTGACCGTGGGGCAGGCGGCGCGGATCCTGCGGCTGTCACCGATCGTGGTGAAGCAGATGGTGGACACCGGCAGGCTGCCGCACGTGCGCCACGAGAGCGGGGTCTCGCTGATGCGGCGCTACGACATCGAGGAGCGGGCCCGGCACTTCCACAGCGCCACCTGACCTCAGCCGGCAGCCACGCTCAGCCCGAGGCGGGCGGCCTGACCCCGAGCACGGCGAGCGCGCCGAGCGCGAACAGAGCGGCGACCGATCCCGCGACCCCGGTCCAGCCCACCGCCTGGTAGGCCAGGCCGACCAGCGCGCCGAACGCGCTCGAGCCCAGGTAGTAGGCCAGCAGGTACATCGCCGCCGCCTGGCCGCGGCGTCCGGCCGCCAGCGAGGACACCCACGAGCTGGCCACCGAGTGCGTGGCGAAGAAGCCGGCCGTGAACACCAGCAGACCGACGGTGATGGTGGCGATGTGGTCCGGCAGCATCAGCGCCATCCCGACGAAGGAGACGCCGATCCCGCTCAGCGCCAGTGGGCGGCGGCCGTAGCGGTCCGAGAGCCGGCCGGCCAGGGGCGAGCTCACCGTGCCGGCCAGGTAGGCGAGGAAGAGCAGCGAGGTCACCGTCGTCGAGAGGCCCAGCGGTGCGGCCTCGAGGCGGAACGTCAGGTAGTTGTACGTCGCGACGAAGCCACCCATCAGCAGGAACGCCAGCAGGCACAGCCGCACCACGTTCCCGTCCCGGACCAGGTCGCGCACCGCCCCGACGTGCTCGCGCGGGCCGGCCGCCCGGGACGACGTACGACGGGCGGCGGGAAGCAGCCGCGTGAAGGCCAGGGCCGCGACCAGTGCGACCACCCCGAGGAGCGAGACCGCCGCACGCCAGGAGCTGCTCTCCTCGACCAGCCCCGGGATCAGCCGGCCCGAGATCCCGCCCAGGGTGTTCCCCGCGACGTACACGCCGATCGCCGTGCCCAGCTCGGCCGGGTGCACCTCGTCGCCGAGGTGGGCGACCGCCACCGCCACCACCGCGGCGAGGGAGACGCCGACCAGGCCGCGGGCCAGCACCAGCACCCAGAAGGCGGGGGCCGCCGCGGCCGCGAACGTGAACAGGCAGCCGGCCAGCAGCCCGGCCCGCATCACCGGCACCCGGCCGACGGACTCGGCCACCGACGACAGCGGCAGGATCGCCAGCGCGAGGGCGCCGGTCGCCGCGGACACGGTGAGGCTCGCGGCCGTGGGTCCGACGCCGAAGCCGGCCCCGACCGCGGGCAGCAGCGCCTGGGTCGAGTAGAGCAGCCCGAAGGCCGCCAGGGCGGCGAACAGCATCGCCACGTTCAGACGACGGAGCTCGCGGCTTCCCGAGGTGAGTCCCGAGGCGGTGCTGGTCGTCGTCATCGGTCCCGACGCTACGAGCCTGCCCCGGCCCCCGACAACGAGATGTGGCTCATCTGACGCGGGCGCGCCGGCGCACGGCCGTGTCGGCCTCGCTCGGCAGCGGGATCCGCACCTGCCACGCGTGCTGGCCGGCGTCGAGGGCCCACAGCCGGGCCGCGACCAGCCGGAGGATCTGCAGCGACCCGGTGATGAACAAGGCGGCGAGCGGCAGCTCGACGACGACCGCCGAGACCACCGACCAGGTCTGGTCGTTGCCGTGCGCGGTGACCACGTCGAACCAGGCGTCGCAGACCAGCAGCACCCCGGTCGCGAACGCGGTCATCACCAGCATCTGCCGGCGCAGGTAGCCGAGGACGGCGGTCGCCACCATCATCACGAGCAGCAGCACGTCGAACCCGACCCACGTGACGTCCCAGTTGTCGGCGACGTAGCGCGGCGGCAGCGTGATCGCGAGGTAGGCGATCCACGGCACCAGCACCACGGCGCTGCCCACCACCAGCAGGATGCGCAGCTCGCGGGTGCGGCGCAGCCACCGGTGGGACGGCACGAAGTCGTCAACGGGCCGGGCCAGCCGCTTGATCAGGTCGCGGCGCTCCTGCGGCGACATCGCCGCGATCTGCTCGTCAGTCAGCACCCACCGATCATCCCTCGGGGCCCGTCATCGCACCCGTCAGCGCACCCGACACGGGCAGCGTCAGCCGGAAGTGCGCGCCGGGCCCGTCGCCGACCAGGTCGAGGCTGCCGCCGTGCCGCACCGCCACCGAGCGGGCGATGGCCAGCCCCAGGCCGCTGCCCGTGCCGCGGCTGCGCGCGCCGTCGGCGGTGAAGAACCGGTCGAAGACCCGGTCGCGGTCCTCGGGCGCGACGCCGGGCCCGTCGTCGGTCACGTCCAGCACGGCGGCGCCGTCGACCGCCAGCTCCAGGCGTACGACGGACGTGGCGTGCCGGACCGCGTTCTCCAGCAGGTTGCGCACCAGGCGGCGCAGCTCGTCGGCGTCCCCGCGCACGGGCGCGGCCGAGACCCGCGACGTGTCGACCCGCACGTCGGACCAGGCCCGGACCCGCGCGGCCTCCTCCAGCACCACGTCGTCGAGGTCCAAGAGCGACCGGTCGCGCGGCAGCGGGGTGGCCGACGTCCGGGCCAGGAACAGCAGGTCGCGGACCAGCCGCTCCATCTGGTCGGTGTCCCCGAGCATCCGGCGCGCGGCCGCCGGCCAGTCGTCCTCGCCGTGCGCGAGGCTGACCTCCAGCTGGGTGCGCAGGGCGGTCACCGGGCTCTGCAGCTCGTGGGAGGCGTCGGCGACGAAGTCGCGCTGGCGACGGCTGGCGTCCTCGAGGCGGGCGAGCATCTCGTTCATGGTCAGCGCGAGCCGGCCGACCTCGTCCTCGGTGGCCGGCACCGGCACCCGCCGGGCCAGGTCGGCCGCACCGATCGCGGCCACCTCGGCCCGGATGTCCTCCACCGGGCGCAGCGTCCGGCCGACGACCAGCCAGGTGCCCGCCGCCACCAGCAGGACCAGGAGGGGGACACCCACGAGCAGGTCGCGCCGCAGCGTCTGCGACGCCTCGCCGACCGACTCGAGGGTCTCACCGGCCACGACCGTCACCGGTCCGCTCCGGCCGGGGGCACGGGCGACCCAGACGCGGTACTCCTCCGTCTCGTCGTCGTCCCGCGCCCCGTGCAGGACCCGCATCGTCGGCTGCGTGCTCGTGGCCCGGCCGGTGATCGGTGGCGCGCCGGCGATGTTCGGGGAGGCCGCGAGGACCCGTCCGGAGTCCGTGAACACCTGGGCGACCCCCTCACCGCCCACGCTGGCGAGGTCCTCGGGCAGGCCACCCTGGCGGGCCAGCGCGCCGAGGTCCGTCACGCGGTCCCGGGCCAGGTTGTCACCGGCGTGGTGCAGCGACCGGTCGAGGGTCACCAGCAGCCCGACCGCGCTGACGACGAGCGCCACCGCGGACACCAGCGTGGCGAGCACGGTGGTGCGGGCCCGGACCGAGCGCGGCCAGACCGCCCCGTCAGCCATCCTCAGCCACCGTCGGGGTCCAGCCGGTAGCCCGCGCCGCGCACGGTCCGCAGGGCCGAGCGGCCGAACGGCTCGTCGACCCGCAGCCGCAGCTGGCGGATGTAGACCTCGACGATGTTCGGGTCGCCCTCGAACGCGAAGTCCCAGACGTGCTCGAGGATCCGGCTCTTCGGGAGCACCTCGCCGGCGTGCCGGAGGAAGTACTCCAGGAGCGCGAACTGTCGCGGGCTCAGCGCCACCTCGACCTCGCCGCGGGTCACCCGGTGGGTGGCCGGGTCCAGCCGCAGGTCCCCGGCGGACAGCACCGCCGGCCGCTCCGAGCCGCCCCGCCGGAGCAGCGCCCGCAGCCGGGCCAGCAGGACGACGTACGAGAAGGGCTTGGAGAGGAAGTCGTCGGCCCCGGCGTCGAGCGCGCGGGCCTCGTCGTGCTCGCCCGCGCGGGCGGTGAGCATCAGGATCGGGGTCCACACCCCGGCCTCCCGCAGCTTCGTGCACAGCTCGTCCCCGCTCATCCCCGGGAGCATCGAGTCGAGCACCAGCGCGTCGTAGACCCGCTCGCTCGCGAGCCAGTGGCCCTCGGTGCCGTCGTGGGCGACGTCGACGGCGTACCCCTCGCGCTCCAGCCCGTGCCGTACCGACCCCGCCAGATGGGTGTCGTCGTCGACCACGAGGATCCGCACCCGACCAGCGTCCCACCGCCGGGCCGAAGGCGCGACGAGCCGGCCGCGACCGGCGTTCAGCGGGACTTCAGCGGCCCGGGAGCAGGGTGGCCGCCATGACATTTCGAGCGCTCGCCGTGACCGCCACCCTGGGGCTCGCCGCAGGTCTGCTCACCGTCGGCCCCGCCGACGCGCGGCAGGTCGACCCGCCGGTGCTCCGGCACCCGCCCGCCTCGCAGTTCTCCACGAGGGTCGACAACCCGTGGATGCCGATGCGGCCGGGCACGCAGTGGCGTTTCGTCGGGCACACCGCCGGCGGCACGGAGCACACGGTCACCACCGTGCTCGACCGCACCAGGATCGTCGACGGGGTCCGCGTCGTGATCGTCCACGACGTGACCAGGCGCGGCGGGCGGCTGCTGGAGAACACCTACGACTGGTTCGCGCAGGACTCCCGCGGCCGGGTCTGGTACTTCGGTGAGAACACCAAGGCCTACTCCGCCGGCGGCAAGGTCTCGCGGGAGGGCTCGTGGCAGTCCGGCCGGAACGGCGCGCACGCCGGCATCGTGATGGAGGCGCACCCGCAGGTCGGGGACGCCTACCGGCAGGAGTACCGCAGGGGCGTCGCCGAGGACCAGGCGCGGGTGCTGTCGCTCCATGCCTCCGCCGACGTGCCGTACGGCGCGCTGCACGGCCTGGAGAAGACCCGGGACTTCAGCCGTATCGAGCCCAGGGGCGACGAGGTGAAGTACTACAAGAAGGGCGTCGGCGTGGTGCTCGAGAACGCGCTGTACGAGAAGGACCGCAACGAGCTGGTCCGGATGATCCGGCGCTGACCGCGCCCCGAGGAGAGGGTCGAAGTCATGAGGAAGCGGACGGTGGCGCTGGCCGCCGGTGGGGCCCTGGCGGCCGCGGTCGCCCTGAGCGGTGGCGCGCTCGCGTCGAACGGTGCCGGCGACGACGCGGACGAGAACGTGACCGGTGCCCAGGCGGACCAGGCGAGGGCCGCCGCCCTCCACGTCACGAACGGCGGGCGCGTGAGCCAGGTCGAGCGTGACGACGAGGGCGGCTCCGCGTGGGAGGTCGAGGTCACGAAGGCGAACGGCGTCACGGTCAAGGTGCGCCTCGACGCGAGCTACCGCGTCGTCGCCACCGAGACCGAGCACGAGACCGCAGGCGAGAACGGCCACGAGAGCGCCGGCGAGAACGACCACGAGAGCCCGGCCGACGAGGCCGCCGAAGGGGGCTCGGACGGGGACTGAGCCCCGCCCCGCCCGGGGGTCGGGACGGTTGACACCCGCCGGGCCGCCGGGTTTGGTGGGGTGCCATCCGACCCCACCACCCTCGGGAGTGACATGAGCGAGCCGGCGGCCGAGAACGACGAGCAGGACCTCGACGCGATCGAGAAGGAGCGCCAGGAGCGGCTGGACCCGGACAACCGGCCGGACAACGCGGAGGTGGACAACACCGACCGCGACTTCGACGTGGTGAAGGGGCAGTTCACCGACTCCGAGGACGACCCGGAGCTCGGACCGTTCAACGACCCCGAGTCCGAGGAGGGCGAGGCGGAGGCCTGAGCCGGGGGTCGCGGCGCATCGGGGTGTGCGGGATGCCGTCCTCGACGAACGGGTCGCCGTCGGCGACGTAGCCGAACGTGGCGTACCAGCCGGCCAGCGGGGTCTGCGCGGACAGCACGGACGGCCGGTCCCCGACCACGTCGTGCGCCGCACGCATCAGCGCGCCCGACACCCCGTGGCCCCGGTGGGACGGCGCGACGAGCACCCGCCCGATCCGGGCGTGGTCACCCTCGTCGAGCAACCGCAGGTAGCCGACCGGAACGACGCCGTCGCCCTCGACCCACAGGTGCCGGGTGCCGGGCTCGACGTCGCGGCCGTCCAGCTCGAGGTACGCGCACTCCTGCTCCACCACGAACACCGACTCGCGCAGCTGCCACAGCCGGTAGGCCGTCAGCGCGTCGAGCTCGTCGAAGCCGGCCACCCGCACGTCGTACTCGCCCACGAGCGGGAGCCTACGACCGTGGCATGTCACAGATCCGGGGCGCCCGGTGTCTCCATCCCCGACAGGACAGCACCCCTCAGGAGGAGACATGAGCATCACCACCGCCCGCAGCGCCGACGAGCGACGCGCCCTCGCCCGGGTCCCGCTGGACGACCCGCACGGGGTCTTCGGCCGGCTCGTGGCGTGGTACGCGCGACGCACCTACGGCGACGTGCCCGACAACGGCCTCGCCCTGCTGCACAACGTGCCGGTCCTCAAGGCGGTGCTCGGCTTCGAGCGCCGCGTGGACAAGTGGGACCGGCTCGACCCGGACCTCAAGATGCTCGCGCAGGTCGCCAGCGCGGCCGTCATCGGGTGCTCGTGGTGCCTGGACTTCGGCTACTTCGCGGCGCACAGCAAGGGCCTGCGCGTCGACAAGCTGAAGGAGGTGCCGCGGTGGCGCGAGTCGGACGTGTTCACCCCGGTCGAGCGGCGCGTGCTGGAGTACGCCGAGGCGATGAGCGTCACGCCGCTGACCGTCACCGACGCGATGGCCGACGCGCTGCGCGCGGATGTCGGGGTGGACGGCTTCGTCGAGCTGACCATGATGGTGGCCGTGGAGAACGAGCGGTCCCGGTTCAACAGCGCACTCGGCCTGACGAGCCAGGGCTTCGCCGACCGGTGCGAGCTGCCGCGCCCATGACGGACACCGACCCGTTCGAGGAGCACCGCGGCCTGCTGTTCACGGTGGCCTACGAGATGCTCGGCAGCGTCGCGGACACCGAGGACGTGCTCCAGGACTCGTGGCTGCGCTGGTCCGACGTCGACCGCTCCGACGTACGCGACGCCCGGGCCTACCTCGTCCGGCTGGTCACCCGCCAGGCCCTCAACCGGCTGCGCACGCTCAGGCGCCGGCGCGAGGCGTACGTCGGGCCGTGGCTGCCCGAGCCGCTGGTGACCACGCCGGACGTGGCCGACGACGTCGAGCTGGCGGACTCCGTGTCGATGGCGATGCTCGTCGTGCTGGAGACGCTGACGCCGCTGGAGCGCGCGGTGTTCGTGCTGCGCGAGGTGTTCGGCTTCGAGTACGACGAGATCGCGACCGCCACGGACCGCACCCCGGAGGCGGTCCGGCAGCTGGCCAGCCGGGCCCGCAAGCACGTGCAGGCCCGGCGGCCGCGCGTCGAGCCGCCACCGGACGGCGACCGGATCGCGCAGCGGTTCCTCGAGGCGGCCGCGACCGGCGACCTCCAGGGGCTGCTGGAGGTGCTGGCCCCCGACGTGGTGCTGACCTCGGACGGCGGCGGTGTGATGAAGGCGGCCCTGCGTCCCATCGCCGGCGCGGACAAGGTCGCGAGGTTCCTCTCGGCGGTGCGGCCGGACACGGGCCTCGGGATCGAGTGGGCGCAGGTCAACGGCGCGCCGGGTGTGCTGCTGACGGTCGGCGGGGTGCTGGACAGCGTCGTCACCTACGTGGTGCGGGACGGGCTGGTGCAGGAGATCTACTTCGTGCGCAACCCTGACAAGCTCGGGCACCTGGCCGAGCCGCGCGGCCTCACCCGGCGGTGACCGTCTCCCGCGCGGACACGGAGTTCGGGTGGAACAGCACCGGCGCTCCCCGCTCCGAGGGCCGCTCGAGCTCGAAGCCGCCGGTGACGACGACCGCCCACTCGGCGAGCACCAGCGGCTGGCCGAGCACCGGCACGCCGAGCCGGGGGTACGTGCTCAGGGCGTAGCCGGCGCACGCCGGGTGCATCGGCGGGAACGCGAAGGTGTTGCCGTCGGCCTCGGCGACCGACCCCACGAACGTGGTCGCGGCCGCGGGCCCGGTCGCCAGCGACAGGCCGCACAGCCCGCACACCCGCGAGAGGGCGCACTGGATCGCCCGCGCCTTGACCACGGCCCCGAGGTCGGTGGGCCCGGTCGGCCGCTCCCGGTGGTCGGCGCCGTAGCCCGCGAGCGGGTCGCTGGCGAACGGCACCGGCACGTCGTGGCGCAGGTCGTGCCGCCGCTCGGAGAGGTCCACGCGCTCGGCCGTCGTACCCACGCTCACGCGGTCCGCCGGGTCGACCACGTGCCCGTCTCGGTGCGACGGACCGGACGCTCGGCGTCGGTGAGCCGGCGCTGGCGCACCCGGTCCGGGGGTGAGGGCTGGTCGTCGCTCGTCATGCCGTTGGGCAGCGACAGCTGGATGATCGTGCGCAGCGCCTGGCCGTACTGCTTGTGCAGCGGTCCGACCGTGTACGGGATGCCGTAGCGCCGGCAGATGTCCTTCACCCGGACCGAGATCTCGGCGTACCGGTTGCTCGGCAGGTCGGGGTAGAGGTGGTGCTCGATCTGGAAGCCGAGGTTGCCGGACATGATGTGCAGCAGCGGGCCGCCCTCGAAGTTCGCCGAGCCGAGCATCTGCCGGAGGTACCACTCCGCGCGGGTCTCGTCCTCCAGCTCCTCCTCGGTGAAGTGCATGGCCCCGTCGGGGAAGTGGCCGCAGAAGATGATCACGTAGGACCACACGTTGCGCATCAGGTTCGCCAGTGCGTTGGCCTTGATCGTGGCCAGCGCGTTCGGGCCGGCCAGCAGCGGGTAGACCACGTAGTCCTTGCTGATCTGCCGGCTCACCTTGCGGCGGATCTGCTTGAGCTGCCGCTTCATCTCCTTGGGGTCCTTGCGGCCCTTGCGGATCGCCTCGAGGTCGAGGTCGTGCAGCGCGACGCCCCACTGGAACAGCAGCGCCAGCAGGGTGTTGTAGACCGGCTGGCCGACGTTGACGGGGTGCCACCTCTGCTCGCGGGCCATCCGCAGGATGCCGTAGCCGATGTCGTTGTCGTGGCCCAGCACGTTGGTGAACTGGTGGTGCACGTAGTTGTGCGAGTGCTTCCACTGCTCGGCCGGCTGCGCGGTGTCCCACTCCCAGTTGCTCGAGTGGATCTCCGGGTCGTTCATCCAGTCCCACTGGCCGTGCATGACGTTGTGGCCGATCTCCATGTTCTCCAGGATCTTGGCGATCCCGAGCATCGCGGCGCCGGCGAAGAAGGCCGGCTTCCACCTGCTGGCGAACAGGGTGATCCGGCCCGCGGCGGCCAGCCGGCGCTGGATGGTGATCAGCCGGTTGATGTACGCCGCGTCGCTCGCGCCACGGGACGCCTCGATCTCCGCGCGGAGCTCGTCGAGCTCGCGTCCGAGCGCCTCGACCTCCTCCTCGCTGAGGTGGGTGTACTCCTTGACGTCCGAGATCGCCATGTCGCCTCGTCCTCCTGTCGCTGGCTAGATGTTGAGCGTGACGTCGCCGCACGCGGCGGTGACGCACGTCTGGACGGCTTCGTTCGGGTCGGCGTGCTCCTCGCCGTTGCGCAGGTCCTTGATCCGGCCGCTCGCCATCACGAGCGTGCAGGTGTGGCAGATGCCGATGCGGCAGCCGTAGGGCATCCCCACGCCGGCCTGCTCGCCCGCCTCCAGCAGGGTCGTGGCCCCGTCGACCTCGACCTGCTTGCCGGAGTTGGCGAACGTGATGGTGCCGCCTTCGGCGTCGCTGCCGCCGAGGTCGAGGGAGAACCGCTCGAGGTGCAGCCGGTCCTCGAGGTCCGCGGCGCGCCAGTGCTCCTCGGCGGCGTCGAGCATCGGCGCCGGCCCGCACGCCCAGGTGCCGCGCTCGCGCCAGTCGGGGCAGACGTCGTCGAGCTCGTCGAGCCCGAACATGCCCTGCCGGTCGGTGAACCGCTCGACCACCCGGAGCCCCGGGTGCCTGTCGTGCAGCGCGCGGAGCTCGTCGCGGAAGATCATCCGGTCCTCGGTGGGCGAGGAGTAGACGAGCACCGCGTCCGGCATGGTGCCGCGCCGGTCGAGCGTGCGCAGCATCGACATCACCGGGGTGATGCCGCTGCCACCGACGAGGAACAGCGTCTTCGCCGGGGGCGGGTCCGGCAGCGTGAACTCCCCGGCCGGGGCCGCCAGCCGGACGATCGTGCCCGGCGCGAGCCCGCGCACCAGGTGGTCGGAGAGGAAGCCCTCCGGCATGGCGCGGACCGTGATCGTGATGAGCCCGCGGCTGCGGGTCGGCACCGAGCTGAGGGAGTACGACCGCCAGTGGAAGCGGCCGTCCACCTCGACACCGATGCCGATGTACTGACCGGCCTCGTGGTCGAACGACCAGCCCCACCCCGGCCGGATCACCAGCGTCGCGGAGTCCTCGGTCTCCGGCACCACCTGCTCGATGCGCCCCCGCAGCTCCCGCGCCGACCAGAGCGGGTTGATCAGCGACAGATAGTCGTCGGGGTGCAGGGGGGTCGTGAGCCGGCTGGCCAGGCCTCGCACGCGCTGCCAGTCCAGCCGCGGCGTCGTGCGGACCTCGCTGTCGGTCATCCGGTCCCTCCTCGTGAGCCTGGACTGGAAAATGTAACTCACAGTTACACTTTCTGTGAACCCCTCGGCCGGGAACTCCGCCGTCCGGCACGGCGTTGAGCCTGCACCCTGGTCCCCCATCCCGGAGCGCGCATGCACGACGAGCTCGACCGTCAGATCCGCACCGTCCTTGACGTCACGCCCGCGCTCGGGGCGTACGTCGACCCGCTGCACCACCTGCTCGAC